>CAKTER010000066.1 GCA_934552695.1 uncultured Eubacteriales bacterium | reverse complement strand
ATTCCCCTCTAAGCCGGAGATGTGCCGGGCTACACAATACGATGGACGAAATATGGAAGAAAACGGTTGGTTTGGGCAATTTTATGGTGCCCATTGGTTGAAATCGGTCGGAGTATCCGCTATAATAATCCTAAACGAGAGGCATGTTTCGGAAAGGGAGGGGCCCGCCAACGGCCCTGTATAACCGATAAAAAGGAGGGCGAACGCCATGGGAAAAAAGCTCTGGACGCTGTTGTTTTGTTTGGGGGCCCTGCTGGGGCTGGGGGGCAGTGTGAGCGCTGCCGATTTTACCGGCTGGGTGCCGGTGGACAGCACCACCACCCAGTGGGAGGACGGCAAAAAGTACTATCTGACCGGGGACGTGACGGTTTCGGAAACCATTACGGTCAACGGCACCGTGACCCTTGACCTGAACGGGTATATGCTGCAGAAAACGGGCAACGGCCGGGTGCTGGAGGTGGACGGAGCCAACCTGACGATTTTGGACACGGCGGAGGAGGTCCGGAGCCACAGCTTTGCGGTGGACGAGAGCAACGGGCTGTGGACGCTGGATGAGTCCGGCAGCGAGACGGTTCAGGGCGGCATAATCACCGGCGGTAAGGAGGATTCTGAAAACGGCGGCGGCATCGAGGTTAAAAATAAAGGCACCCTGACCATGACCGGCGGCAGCATTGTAGGCTGCAGGGCGAGAGGCGTGGGCGGCGGCGTGTGGCTGATTGACAGCACCTTTATCATGTCCGGCGGCAGCATTGTGGGCTGTGTGGGCCTGTCCGGTGGCGGCGTGTGTATATGGAGCAGTACCCTTACCATGTCCGGCGAGGCCCGGATCACCGACTGTGTGGCGGAGCGTCACGAATACGCCGGCGACGAAGGCGGCGGGGTGTATGTCGCCGGCAGTGCTAGCCTGATTATGAATGATGAAGCGATGATTACCCGCTGCAAAGCCGTTTCGGGCTCCGGCGTTTATGTTCATGGCGGCAGTCTCACCATGAACGACCAGGCTGCGGTTACCAACTGCACCGGGAGCGAGTACGGGGTATGTGTGGAGTATAACTCGTTTACCATGAACGGCGGGACGATTTCCGGCTGTACCGATGAGAATGGGGAAGAAGCCGGGTTGCGGTTTGGCCGGGATGGAATTGAGAGCACTTTTTGGGCCAACGGCGGCCAGATCTCCGGGAAATGCTTCTTTGCGGCCCATGGGATTTATGATACAAAAATTAAAACCGCTGAGGGCAAGCCCGGCACGACCTTTACCGGCGAGGTGCTGAATGATGCCCTGATTCAGGGTGGCATCTATAAGGGGCCGGTGTGGAACGGGAAACAAACGTCCACGCTCAGCTATACAGGGGGCATTCAGGGCGGCACGTTTTACGGCAAGGTAGAAAACCAGGAGTATTCCCGGATCCACGGCGGCACCTTTTATGGCGAGGTAAACAATGAGAGCGGGAGCGGCGACATTACCGGCGGGGAATTTTTAGGCGGGCTTACCGGGAACCTCCCCCAGGATTTTGAAAGCAAGTGGTGCCAGGTCGTTTTTGAGATGAACGGCGGCACGCCTCAGCTGGTTACCGGCTATGTGACCAAAAATAACCCGCTGCCGAAGCCGGAGGACCCCACCCGGGAGGGCTACGGGTTTACCAACTGGTTTGTGGATGCGGAGCTTACGACTCCCTACGATTTTACGGCGGCGGTCACGGGGCCCCTGACCCTGTGGGCAGGCTGGGGCGCCGACGCCTACTCCATTGTGTACCATTTAAATGGCGGCCAGAACCATGCGGCCAATCCCGCCAGCTACGTTTATGGGCAGGGCGTGCCCCTGCTGGAGGCGCCCACCCGGCCGGGCTATGCCTTTGGGGGCTGGTTTGCCAATGCCTCGCTGACCGGGGCGGCCATAACGGCCATCGGCCCCGACCAAAAGGGGACGGTGGAGCTTTATGCCCGGTGGCGGGATACCTCTACCGGTTCCGATGAGCCGGTCCGCACCGGCGGCAAGGCCTATGCCGACGAAGCCGGGACGATAACGCTGGACGAGGCCGATGTGGCCCGGGTAGCCGAGCTGTTTGTGAAAAAGTGCAGCCTGGATACCCTGGATTGCAAGGGCCTAAGCCTGCGGTTGGAAACGGAGCGGACGCAACTTTCCCTTTCGGCCAAGGCCCTGGGGCAAATTTTGGATGCCAATGCCGATAGCCTGATTTTGAAAATGGGCCAAACCACTCTAACCCTCCGGCGGGAGACCCTGCAAATGCTGAACCGGCAAATGGACGGGAAGGACTTGGTCATCACCCTGACCTCCGGGGCGGCGGCTCTGGCCGGTCTGCCGGAAAAGCAGAGAACCGATGTGGAGGAAGCGCTGAAACAGGACGGCCTTTCGATGTTGGGAGCAGTCACCGGCCGCTTCACCATCGGCGGTCGGGAGGTAGACTGGTCGAAGAACCCGGCGGAGATGATCGTGGAGCTACAGGACACCCAAAGGGACCCCGGACAGAAGCTGGGGGAACCGAAGGTGGTTGCGCTTTTGGCGGACGGGGAGAAGCTCTGGCAGGAGATGGGCGGGGAGGACGAGCCCCTGCTGGCATTCCGGACGGATACCGGGCTGGGCCTTTGGCAGATAAAATTGCAGCACTTTTCCACTTATCTGGTAGTGGCCCGGCTTCAGCCGACCTTTACCGATGTGAGCGCCGAGGCTTATTATTACGAGGCGGTGCAATGGGCGGCAGAAAACGGGATTGCCGGCGGGGTCAGCGAGACCCTGTTTGGGCCCAATGAGCCTTGTACCCGGGCCCAAATGGTTGCCTTTTTGTGGCGGGCGGCCGGTTCGCCGGAGCCCACTGGACAAAGCCGCTTTGCCGATGTGCCCCCGGCAAGCTATTACGCCAAGGCCTTGGCCTGGGCCTTGGAGCAGAAAATCGCCTTTGGAATGACGGAGGAGACCTTTGCCCCCGACGAACCCTGTACCCGGGCCCAAAGCATTAGCTTTTTGTACCGGGCGCTGGGACAAAAAACAGAAAAAACGGCGATGTTTACCGATGTACCCGCCGCAAGCTATTATGCCGAGGCCGTGGATTGGGCGGCGGCCACCGGCGTGACCTCCGGGATGACGGCGGAGCAGTCTGCACCGGATGCGCTTTGTACCCGGGGGCAGATTGTCAGCTTTTTGTACCGGGCTCAGGCAGAAAAGGGCTGAGGGAAGCCGGATAATTCAATGACAGCAAAAAAGAGCAAGAGGATGCCGATTTTAGGGCGTCCTTTTGCTCTTTGTGGTCTCTTTTTCGATAAGAGGAGGGCCGAAAAAGCGGAGGCTTAGGCCAAAATTTCTTTCAAAGCCGCCAGCAGCCGTTCCATGTCGGCGTCGGTGCCGATGGATACCCGCAGGTAGTTGTCGATGCGGGGGAGAAGTAGCGGATATAAATATTGTAGTGGGTCAGGGCCTCGTAGATTTCTTTGGCTGGACGGGTGGCGTGGGTCATCATCAAAAAGTTGGCCTGACTGGGCAGCACGGTAAAACCCAGGCGGGTAAATTCCCCAACGGCCCGATCCCGGGTGGCGCATAGCTTTTGCAAAGCCTCCCGGTAGTAGGCTTCGTCTGCCAGCGAGGCCATCCCCATGGCAATGGCGGCGCTGTCGGTGACATAGGAGTTGTAGGAGTTTTTTACAGCGTCCAGGGTGGCCATCAGCTCCCGGTTGGCAAAGGCGGCCCCAATCCGGGCTCCGGCCAGACACCGGCTTTTGGAAAAGGTGTGTACAACAATGAGGTTTTCGTATTCCTTTAAAAGGGGTAGGGCGCTGACTCCGCCGAAGTCAACATAGGCTTCGTCGATGACCACCACGCTGTTTTGGTTGTGGTCTAAAATGTCCCGTATAAAGTCCAGCCCTTCCCCCCGGCCGGTGGGGGCGTTGGGGTTGGGCAGCAGCACGCCGCCGTTGGGCCGCCGGTAATCCCGGGGGTCAATGCGGAAGTCGGCGGTAAGGGGGATGGTTTCGGCGGGAACGCCGAACAGCTGGCTCCACACCGGATAAAAGGAATAGGTTACGTCCGGGTACAAAATAGGCAGCTCCCCCTGAAAGCAAGCCTGAAAAATCAGGGCCAGAATATCGTCGGAGCCGTTGCCTATAAGCACCTGTTCCGGCTCCAGCCCGTGGTAGCGGGCCAAGGCGCTGCGGAAAGGCTCCCCCGCCGAGTGGGGGTAACGGCGCAGGGCCTCGGCCGGCAGGCTATGGAGGGCCGCCAGTACCTGAGGGGACGGCGGATAGGGGTTCTCGTTGGCGTTCAGCTTGAGCACGTTGGCGTCTTTTGGCTGAAACCCCGGCACATAGGGGTCGATCTGTTTTAGATTATTTCTCCAATTTCCCATGATTTTCCTCCTTAGCGCAGCCCAAATTGTTTGGCAATGCGGACAAAGCTATCCCGAGAACGGACAATGGTTTCGGTTGCAACGCAGGTAGCCATGCGGAAATAGCCGGGGGCGGCAAAGGAGGAGCCGGGTACCAGCAACAACCGTTCCTTTTTGGCGGCGTCGCAAAAGGCCTTGTCGTCGGGGATGGGGCTTTGGGGGAACAAATAGAATGCGCCTTCGGGCTTTACGCAGGTAAAGCCCAGCTCCCGGAGCATCCCATAGGCCAGATCCCGGTTTTTGGCGTAGGGGGCCATGTCCACCCGCAGGTTCATCACATCGGGCAAAATGCGCTGGAACAGGGAGGGGGCGTTGACAAAGCCGGTAATGCGGTTGGCCACGTTAATGGCGTTGGCCAGCTCCTCCCGGCCGCTCATGTCCGGGTGCAGCAGCAGGTACCCAATCCGTTCCCCCGGCAGGGACAGGGCCTTGCTAAAGGAATAGGCCACTACGGTATTGTGATAAAAATGGGGGACAAAGGGGACGTGTACCCCATCGTAGGCCAAATACCGATAGGGCTCGTCGGCCACCAGAATGATTTCACGATGGTACCGCTGTTCGGCTTGGGCCAAAAGCTCTCCCAATTCTTTTAAATCGGCGGCGGAATATACCACGCCGGTGGGGTTGTTGGGGGTATTGATGATAACGGCCCGGGTGCGGGGGGTAAGGGCGGCGGCCAAAGCGGCCAAATCCGGCCGGAAGGTGGTGGGGTCGGCGGCCACCGGGACGATGACCCCATCGTAGGAGCCCACATAGGCGTTGTACTCGCCAAAGTAGGGGGCAATCACAACGACCTCGTCCCCGGGGTCCAAAATGCTTTTAAACAAAATGTTTAAGGCTCCGGCGGCCCCGCAGGTCAGCACCACCTGGGAAGCGTCGTAGGCCATGCCGAATTCTCGGTTCACCGAGTCGGCCACAAAGGCCCGCACGCTTTCATCCCCGGCGTTGCTGGTATAGCCGTGAACCAAAATGGGGTCGTCCTGCTCCAGTACCCGTTCGATGGCGGCCTTGACTTGAGGCGGCGGGGGAACGCTGGGATTCCCCAGGCTAAAATCGTATACATTTTCGGCCCCGTATTGGGCGGAAAGCCGCTTCCCTTCTTCAAACATGGCCCGGATGGCCGAGCTGTTTTTCGTAAAGGCCTGCATTCGTTTCGAAATCATGGAATCACCTTCCTTAAAAATTCCGCAAAGCGGGGAATGGCAAAATGGGATTGGGCCGGGGGCTATGGGGCTCCCGGTAATTTTATTGCAGCTTTTTCAGCTGATTCTGTACCAGCCGTTTGGGTTTTTCGGCGGCGTTGCGAAGCAGCACCCGGGCCTTGACCACCTGCTCCCCGATGGCGTTGGGGATGGTGGCCACATGACGGATGGGGGCCGGGAGGGAATGAGCGGCAGGCTGGGCCGACAGCACTTCCTTATACAGGGCTTCGATGTTTTTGCCGAAGTTCTCGTCGGACAGAGCCTCCACCGATTCCCGGGCGGCCCGGGCCAGCCTTTCCCGCTTGGCCGGGTCGGAGAGCAGCTCGTACAGCCGGTCGGGAAGGGATGCGTCGGTATCGAATACAATGCCGTTGACCTCATCCTCCAACAGCCCGTGAATGCTTTCGTCTTTTTTGGCCAAAACCGGGGTTCCGGCGGCCATGGCCTCGGCAAAGGTCAGCCCCTGGGTTTCGCTGGTGGAGGCGCTGACGAACACATCCCCCAGCTGATAGTATTTCCCAATCTCCGCCCAGGGCCGGGCGCCTAAAAACAATACGCTTTCGGCAACGCCCAAAGCGGCGGCCTGCTGCTTTAGCACCTCGGCATAGGGGCCGTCGCCCACAATGACCAGCTTGGCCTTTGGCAGCTTTTGGAGGAGCTTTGGCAGGGCGGCAATCACCACATCAATGCTTTTTTCCTTGGCTACCCGCCCCAGGGACAGGATCACCGGGGTCTCGGGGGAAAGCCCTACCTCGGCCCGCAGGGCGGCAATCTCCTCCGGCCGGTAGGTCTCCTTGCGGAAATGGGCCAGGGGGATACCGGTGGGGATGATATGGATGGGCCGGGTTACGCCGTATTCCATCAGGGTATCCTTTACCTTTTGGGTGGGCACCACGACCTCGTCGGCTCCGTTGCAAAACAGCTTGCTGAACTCGATGGCCATAGCCGGAGTCACCAGCTTGCCCCCGCCGATGTAATGGGTGTAGTCGGCATACATGGTGTGATAGGTGTGGACGGTGGGAATGCGGTACACCTTGGCGTAAAACCGGCCAAAAAAGCCTAAGGAGAATTCGGTTTGGGTATGGACGATGTCCAGCTGCAAATGCTGGATGGCGTAGAGCTGGTGGGGCGAAAAAACCATACCGGCCCGAAATTGCTTTAAAAAGATAAAGGGGACGCTGGCCATGGAAATCACCGGGTCGTTGGGATTCGCTGTCCGGTGGGGGTCGGAGGCGGTGATGACAAATACCTCGTGGCCCCGGGCCCGCAGCTGCTGCGCCAGGGTGTGGACGGAAGCACCCACGCCGTTGATTTGAGGAAAGTAGGTATCGGTAAATAATCCAATCCGCATAATTATGTACCTTTCTTTGTATTTGACAGAATTTTAAACCAGTTTTGTACGGTTGGCAATGCTTTTTTGCCTTTTGCACCAAAATTTTAATCCCGCAGGGTCCGCCGGACAAGCGGAAACCGAAAATCGTAAGAAAAGCTTGCGAAATAAGCGGATTTCGCCGGGTTTATCTCCGGAAAATGTAAGAAAATTGATAAACACTTGCGGAGCGAACTACGGTATAATGAATAAAACGGGAAAATCTGCGAGAGGGAACGATTCGGGCCCTTCCGCCGCCATTTTTTGCAAAGCCGAAAAAACGAAAGGGGATCGGAATGCAGACGAAAAAGACGGACAACAAACGACAAAAGCGAGCGGCCGCCCTGGCCATTTTGCTGGCAGCCGTCCTGATACTGGGCATTGTGCTGCCGGTAATCGGGATGACGGCCAACGCCATGACGGTCTCGGTGAGCAACGCCATTGACACCACCGGCGAGGAGGCGACCTGGACAGGCCCCCAGCCCGCCGCAGAGGTGGAAAACCCCGACCTGCACATTACGGTAAAGGTGGGCTTTGACGGAACCTACCTGCTGGAACACGCCACGCCCTTTGCCATCACCCTGGAAAACACCGGGGCGGACTTTACCGGGCAGGTGGAGGTGAAGGTATACAGCTACCTGGGCGACGAGTACACCGAT
>CAKTER010000065.1 GCA_934552695.1 uncultured Eubacteriales bacterium | reverse complement strand
TAATCGAAAGGATTTTACAGGCCCTAAAAAAAACGCCCCTAAAAAAGCTGGCCCTGTGGGTCGAGGGGAAGGCGGAGAAAAAGAAGGGCTCCATCGAAAAATACGGCTATTGGGGGATTTTGCTGTTTGTGGGTATCCCCCTGCCGGGGACCGGCGCCTGGACCGGGGCGCTCGTTGCCTCGCTGCTGCACATGGACCGGAAAAAAGTGTTCCCCTACATTTTGCTGGGGGTGCTTTTGGCCGGAGTTATTATGACGGTGCTATCCTACGGGATTTTGAGCTTTTTTTGATGTTGAGATAAGGAGATCGCATGACAGAACCGATTGCAACGCTTTTGCGAACCCGGGCCATTTTGGACCGGTACGGGCTGCGGCCCCGGAAGGGATTTGGCCAAAACTTTTTGGTAGACCCCAGCGTGCCCCGGGCGATTGTAGCCGATGCCGGGGTGGGCCCGGAGGACGCCGTGCTGGAGATTGGCCCGGGGATTGGGAGCATGACCCAGTTTTTGGCCGAAAATGCCAAAACCGTGGTGGCGGTGGAGCTGGACAAGGGCCTACTGCCAGTGCTGGCCGATACCCTGATGGAGTACCGGAACGTCCATGTGGTGCAGGGGGATATTTTAAAAACCGATATCGGGGCCCTCAGCCGGGCATATAACGAGGGACGGCCCTTCCGGGTGGTGGCCAATCTCCCCTATTATATTACGACGCCCATTTTGATGGAGCTGCTGTCCAGCCATGCCCCGGTATCGTCGCTGACGGTGATGATGCAAAAGGAAGTGGCCGAACGGCTGACGGCGGCCCCGGGGACGGCGGCCTATGGGGCCTTGACCCTGGCGGTGGCCTACCGGTGCAGCGTGGCATACTGCCGGACGGTGCCGGCCACCTGCTTCTTCCCCCGGCCCCAGGTGGATTCGGCGGTGGTGCGGCTGGATGTGCTGCCCCAGCCCCGGGTGCAGGTGAAAAACGAGGACTTTTTGTTCCGCATCACCCGATGCGCCTTTGGCCAGCGGCGGAAAACCCTGGTGAACTGCCTGTATAATCAGGCCGGGTTGGGGCTTTCCAAAGAGGAGCTGGCCGGGGTATTGGCCAGCCTGGGCCTGCCCGAAACGGTGCGGGGCGAAAAATTGGATTTGGAAACCTTTGCGGCTTTGGCCGACATATTATATCGAGAGGAGAAATAAGGATGCTTAGCGTAAACGACGTATCGTTACAATATGGCGGCCGCGTCCTGTTTAAGGATGTGAACGTTCACTTTACCAAGGGGAATTGCTACGGCTTGATTGGCGCCAACGGCACCGGGAAGTCTACGTTTTTAAAGATTTTGTCCGGGGAGCTGGAGCCCAACACGGGCAGTGTGTTTATTACCCCCGGCGAGCGGATGTCGGTGTTAAAGCAGGATCACTTTGCTTTTGACCGCTTTGGCGTGGTGGAAACGGTGCTGTACGGGAACCGGAAGCTGTACGATATTATGAAGGAAAAGGACGCCATTTATACCAAGGAGGACTTTACCGACGAGGACGGCATCCGGGCCTCGGAGCTGGAAGCGGAGTTTGCCGAAATGGACGGCTGGAACGCCGAAAGTGACGCCGAAAAGCTGCTGAACGGGTTGGGGATTCCCGGAGAGCTCCACTATTTGCAAATGAGCGAGCTGAACGCCGACCAAAAGGTAAAGGTGCTGCTGGCCCAGGCCCTGTTTGGCAACCCCGATATTTTGCTGATGGACGAGCCCACCAACCATTTGGATATCGAATCCATCCGCTGGCTGGAAAACTTTTTGCTGGACTTTGAAAACACCGTCATTGTGGTGTCCCACGACCGGCACTTTTTAAACAAGGTTTGCACCCATATTTGCGATATTGATTACAGCAAAATGACGCTGTATGTGGGCAACTACGACTTCTGGTACGAATACACCCAAATGACCCAGCGGCAGCTAAAGGACCAGAACAAGCGGGTGGAGCAGAAGATGAAGGAGCTGCAGGAGTTTATCCAGCGGTTTAGCGCCAACGCCTCCAAGTCGAAGCAGGCCACCTCCCGGAAAAAGCTGCTGGACAACCTGCAAATGGATACCATTAAGCCCTCCAGCCGGAAGTACCCCTTCTGCAACTTTAAACAGGACCGGGAGGTGGGCAACGACCTGCTGGAAATTAAGGGCCTGACCAAAACCATTGGCGACCGGAAGGTGCTGGATAACCTGAACCTGATGATTTTGCCTCACGAAAAGGTGGCCTTTGTGGGGGCCGACGAGCTGGCCCGTACCACGCTGTTTAAAATTTTGATGGGCGAGATGGAGCCGGATTCCGGAAGCTTTAAGTGGGGGATTACCACCTCCCGGGCCTATTTCCCCAAGGACAATACCGAGTATTTCGAGGGGCACGACGAGTCCCTGATTGACTGGCTGCGGCCCTATGCCAAGGAGGGCGAGCAATACGACAGCGATATTCGGGGCTGGCTGGGCCGGATGCTTTTTAGCGGCGAGGAAGCCCTAAAGCCCTGCAAGGTGCTTTCCGGCGGCGAGCGGGTGCGCTGCATGTTATGTAAAATGATGATTTCGGGCGCCAATGTGCTGATTTTGGACGACCCTACCAACCACCTGGATTTGGAGTCCATTACGGCGCTGAACAACGGCCTGATCGACTACAAAGGCACGCTGCTGTTCACCTCTCACGACCACCAGTTTGTGCAGACCATTGCCGACCGAATCATTGAGATTTTGCCCCACGGCGTGATTGACCGGCGGGAAACCTACGACGAATATCTGGAGAACCCGGATGTGGCCGCCCTGCGCCAGCAATACCAGTAATGCTGACCGTTTCCCCGGGAATTTTTGGCAGGATTTTGTGAAAAATGCCGCTTGTATTTTCATACCAAATCAAGGATAATATCCAGAAAAGAACGAGAATGACCGGCTGGTGGTTTTGAGCCGGGACAGACGTAAAGGAGGAATTCCCATGGTAAAGATGTATTATGACAGCGATTGCGATTTAAATTTGTTAAAAGATAAAACCGTGGCGGTCATTGGCTTTGGTTCCCAGGGCCATGCCCACGCTATGAACCTGGCCGATAGCGGCGTAAATGTGGTCGTTGGCCTGCGTCCCGGCTCCGTACACGAGGA
Source organism: uncultured Eubacteriales bacterium (assembly GCA_934552695.1). Taxonomy (GTDB): domain Bacteria; phylum Bacillota; class Clostridia; order Lachnospirales; family Anaerotignaceae; genus CAKTER01. Next base: position 4,555 of record CAKTER010000065.1, on the reverse strand, counting down.
AAAGGCCAAAAATGCCGGGCTGAAGGTACTGCCCGTGCCCGAAGCCGCCAAGGCCGGCGATTTGGTGATGATGCTGGTTCCCGATGAACTGGCTGCCGATATTTATAAAAAGGACATTGCCCCCAACCTGGAGGAGGGCAACGTGCTGATGTTTGCCCATGGCTTCAACATCCACTACCATCAGATTACCGCTCCTGCCGGGGTAGACGTGATTATGGTAGCCCCCAAGGGCCCCGGCCATACCGTCCGCAGTCAGTATGTGGAAGGCAGAGGCGTGCCCTCGCTGATTGCCGTGGCACAGGATGCCTCCGGGAAGGCCAAGGACTACGCTCTGGCCTATGCCTCCGGCATTGGCGCCGGCCGGGCCGGTATCATCGAGACCACCTTTAAGGAAGAAACCGAAACCGACCTGTTTGGCGAGCAGGCCGTGCTGTGCGGCGGCGTGACCGCCCTGATGCAGGCTGGCTTCGATACGCTGGTAGAGGCCGGGTATGCCCCCGAAATGGCGTATTTTGAATGCATCCACGAGATGAAGCTGATTGTTGACCTGATTAACGAAGGCGGCTTTGCCAAAATGCGCTATTCCATCAGCAACACGGCGGAATATGGCGATTATCGCACCGGGAGCCGGATTGTGACCGACGAGACCCGGAAGGCCATGAAGCAGGTGTTGCACGAGATTCAGGACGGCACCTTTGCCAGCGAGTGGATTGCCGAAAACAAGGCCGGTGGCAAGGCCAAATTCCTGGCTACCCGGGCTATGATGGCCGAGCACCTGTCCGAAAAGGTGGGCGCCAAGCTGCGGGGCATGATGAGCTGGCTGCACAACAAATAATCCGAACAACAGCAAACTTTCAGGCGGGGGCGACCCCGCCTGTTTTGCGGAAGGGGGCTTGTATGATTACAGGGGTAGGAACCGATTTGGTGGAGGTAGCCCGGCTGGAACGGGCGTTGGCGGCCCCCGGGTTTGCCGACCGGTATTTTACGCCCGGAGAGCAGGCCCATGCCGCCGGAAAAAAGAACCCGGCGGAAACGCTGGCGGCCTGCTTTGCGGCCAAGGAGGCCTTTGCCAAGGCGCTGGGAACCGGGTTTTCCGGGTTTTTCCCCGGGGATGTGGAAGTGGTTTGGGAAAGCGGAAAACCGGCGCTGGTAGCCCTTGGCCCGGCCAAGGAGCGGCTGGGCGGCCGGCAGGCCCACCTGTCCTTGTCTCACGAGGGCGGACTGGCGTTGGCCTTTGTGGTTTTGGAAGCGGTGGAAAAATAGCGCATAGCGGACGGGCCTTCCCCATATCCATAAGTATGGAAAAAAGGGGGAAGGATTATGAAAAAATGGTGGCTATGGGTCGGGCTTTGCCTGCTTTTGGTTGGGTGCAGCCCCCGGGCTTCGGCCGAGGAGAAGGTGCTGGCGGCTCTAAACGGGATGGCCGGGTACGAGGCGGAGGTGCAGCTGACCCGGGTATCCAACAAGGGCACGAATACATACGAGGGCAAGCAGTTTTTCCGGCAGGCCGACGGCGCTTACCGGCTGGAGCTGACCGCCCCGGAAAATGTGGCGGGAAACTACACAGTATTTGACGGAACGAGGATTTGCCAGTATAATCCTAAGGTAGACAGCAAAGTGGTGCTGGACGTTCCCGAATCCCAGCCCCGGAACGAATTGTTTTTGGGGCAGTTTATGGCGCACTACAACGTCGACCCGGCGGCGGTGGCCATCCGGGAGGACTGGGAAGGCATAGACTGCTTGGTGCTTTCGGCGGATATGGGGGGCGACAGCCCGTATTTGGATACCGAAAAGCTGTGGGTGGAAACAAAAGAGCAAAAGCCGGTGCGGCTGGAAATTTACGACGATACGGGGACGGCCCGGTATACCGTGGATTACCAAAGCTTTACCTACGACCCGGAGTTTGCCGAAGGGGTATTTGCCATACCCGACTAAGGGGGTAAATCAATGACACAGGACGAACGGGCGGCGGCGTTGATTGATTTGGACGCCTTGGCCTTTAATATACGAAGCATTCAACATAAGACCGGGCGGCGGATTATCGGCGTGGTAAAGGCCGACGCCTATGGCCATGGGGCGGTACAGGCCGCCCGGGTGATGGCCCGGGAGGGCGTGGACTTTTTTGCCGTGGCGCTGATGGAAGAGGCCATGCAGCTGCGCCGGGCCGGGCTTGACCAGCCCATTTTGGTGCTGGACTATATGCCGGAATCCCGGGTGGAGGAGGCCGTGGCCCAAGGGCTGCGGATTTCCGTGGTGTCCCCCCGGGAGGCGGAGCTGGCGTCCCGGGCGGCCCAAAAGCTGGGAAAGCCGGCTTATGTGCATTTTAAGCTGGATACCGGCATGGGCCGGCAGGGCTTTTTGGCAGCCCAGGGGATGGCGGCGGAGGAAATTTTGCCGCTGGCGGCGCTGCCGGGGCTTTCCCCCGAGGGGCTGTTTACCCATCTTTCCACAGCGGACGAGGCGGATAAGGCCTTTTCCTACCGGCAGCTGGAATACTTTACGGCGGTGCAGGAGCAGCTGGCGGCCCGGGGGCTTACCTTCCCCCTGACCCACTGTGCCAACAGCGCCGGGATTATGGATTTCCCCGAACTGCCCTTTACGGCGGTGCGCCCGGGGATTATCCAGTACGGGATGTACCCCTCCCAAGAGGTGAATCGCAGCGCTTTGCCCCTAAAGCCGGTGATGAGCCTGGTGAGCCAGGTGGCCTTTTGCAAAACCGTCCCCGCCGGGACGCCCATCGGGTATGGCCGTACCTTTGTAACGGAACGGGAAAGCCGCATTGCTACCGTGCCGTTGGGCTATGCCGATGGCATCAACCGCCGGATGCAGCAGGGGGGCCGGGTGTGGCTCAACGGCTGTTTGGCGCCGGTGGTGGGCCGGGTGTGCATGGACCAGTTTATGGTGGATGTGACCGACGTGCCGGAGGTGGCTGTGGGGACGCCGGTAACGGTATTTGGCGGCGAAAACGCCCCCGGAGCCGAGGACGTGGCGGCGGTGTGGGGCACCATCCCCTACGAGGTCACCTGCGCCGTCAGCAAGCGGGTACCCCGGATTTTTGTGCAGGAGGGCCGGGTTGTGGCCGAGGAACGGTACGTTTGAGGTTTAAAACCGAAGATTTGCGGGCATTCTACCAACAGGTGAACTGCTCGTACATAGATAGGCGCAGGAAGCCGCAAGGCCCTGCGCCCGTTTTGTTGAAACGGGAAAATGAGAACGGCGGGCCTTGCCAGGCGGGCAAGAGCTCCCCTGCCGGCATTTCCCCGGAGGGGGCAGGCTTCACACAACAGGTGGGGAGTGTGGACCATGATTGTTAAACGAGGCGATATTTTTTATGCGGATTTGAGCCCGGTGGTGGGCTCGGAGCAGGGCGGGGTGCGGCCGGTGCTGATTTTGCAAAACGACATTGGCAACCGGTATAGCCCCACGGTAATCTGTGCGGCCATCACCTCTCAAATCCACAAGGCGAAGCTGCCTACACACATTGAAATTTCGGCCCAAACCTACCGGCTGGCCCGGGATTCGGTGATTTTGCTGGAGCAAATGCGAACCATCGATAAAAAGCGTCTGCGGGAAAAGGTGTGCCATTTGGACGCCGCCATCATGCGGCGGGTCAGCGATGCGGTGATGGTCAGCCTGGCCCTGCAATGATGGATGCGTAATAAAACCAAAAAGGTTTGATGAAAAATCGAACGGGAACGCCGGTTTTTACGGATTTCTATGGGCTTACGGTGAAATTTTCCTTACAAAACAGAAAAAAATGTGATAAAATAGAAGCGTAAGAAGCAGAGCCGTAAGCGGCTGCGAACAATTTACAAAGCAAAATGAAAAGGAGGCGCAGGATGTGTTTTGTGTGAATGACAAGGTTGTGTATGGCGGAACGGGCGTGTGCCGGGTGGCCGGCATTACAGAAATGCCGGGCCGGGACCGGTTGTATTATGTGCTGGAACCGCTGTTTCAAAGCGGTGTCATCTATGCGCCCATTGACGGCCGGGTGCTGATGCGTCCGGTGCTGAGTAAAGCCGAAGCCGAAGCGGTGATTGAAAAAATCCCCGGGTTGCGGGCCGAGGCCTACCATAACTCCAATGTGCAAACCCTGACCGCACATTATGAGGCGGCCATTAAAACACAGGATATGGAAACGCTGCTGCGGCTGACCCTTTCGATTTATGCCAAAAAGCAGGAGCTGGAAAGCCAAAAGCGGAAGCTGGGCCAGGTGGATAGCCGGTATATGAAGCGGGCCGAGGAGCTGGTGCATGGCGAGCTGGCTACGGCATTGGGCATCCCCCGGGAAGACGTGCCGGAGTACATTGCCCGGCGGGTGGCAGCGGCGGCTTCCTGAACGGGAAAGAAAGAAAAAGTAAACAGAGGAAAGAGAACGGAAAGCACCCCCGGTCTGGGATACAGGCCGGGGGTGTTGTTGTAGGCGGGAAAAGAAGGAGAAGAGAAGGTTAGGAGAAGAAGATGAGAAGGAAAAGAGAAAGATAGGAGAAGAAAAGAGAAGAAAAGAGAAGAAAAGAGAAGAGAAGGGGAAAGGACGGTAAGAAAGAGGAGAAGG
>CAKTER010000064.1 GCA_934552695.1 uncultured Eubacteriales bacterium | reverse complement strand
CAACAAAAATTGCCCGGGGGCATGATTTTGCGGATTGTCATCTACGCACTGGGCATTTGCCTGTTCGAGGGCCTGTGTATGGAAAGCGTGGGGGCGGCCTGGCTGCTTTTGCCGGCGATTTTCCTACTGGCCATCCTGGTCTTTACCATGGTGAAAAATCCCGGGTTCCCCATTTTGGGCGCTCATCCTACTGCTCCGTTGCCGGCCCGTAAGGCGCTGTTTTGCCTCCCCTTGGTGGTGGTGGCTACCGCCCGGCTGTGGGGCGGCGTGACCATGCGGTTCGACCCCAAAACCACGCTGGTTTTTATGGTCACTCTGTTTTGCGTGGGCTGTGTGCAGGAGATTTTGTTCAGCGGCCTGCTGGTACGGATTTTGATGGAAACGATGCCGGCGCAAAAAGCGGTGCTGGTGTGCGGGCTGGCCTTTGGGGCCGGGCACATCATTAACGTAACCAGTGCGGCCGGGCCTGCGGCGATTTTGCTGCAATGTGTTTATGGGGCGGCCATGGGCATTATGCTGGCCAATTTTGTGCTGCATACCGGGCATTTGTGGCCCTGCTGCCTGTGCCAGGGGGCATTCTATGCCCTCAGCGCCTTTGCGGGGAGCCAACCCCTGCCCCGGCAGGCTGTCGTGTGCGTTGTGCTGGTTATTCTGTCGTTGGGTTACTATTTTTGGCTGAATAAGGCCATCCCGCTTTCCGGGCTTTTGGCAGGAAACACAAAGGAGAATGAGCGCTGATGCATTTCATCGGCGCTCTTTTTTGTTCGGCAGCCGGGCTGTAAAAACAGGGACGAAAAGCACGGAAAAAAGTGCGGAAAAATAGAAACGGCCTGCCGCAGCAAGCCGTTGAGAAAGAGAAACCGTATTTGCCAATCAGGGGGTAAAAATCCGGTGGATGGCCGTAATTTGGCCCTCTTGGGTGGTCACCTGAGTGTTGTACTCACCAAAGTGATACCCCAAATTGGCGTCCGGCCCGCCGGTCAGCCGGGCCAGCAGCTCGGCGCCGGTGTAGGTTTGAGGGCCGGCCTCCAAATCCACCTCGTCGGTCAGCACACAGTCGGCGGAAACCGGCAGGGTGGCTTGGGTCACTTCATTATAATATTTATAGTCATCGAAGCCGATAGCGTGGTAGGTGCCGCCGTCGCCGGGAGCCAGCACATACCCATCTTGTTCGATTCCGCCGTTGATGTACACATAACCGTTTTCGTCCTCGTGGATATAAGTCACGTCAAACCGTTCGCCCTGCAAAATCATCTGACCGGACCCGGCCTCCAGCAGGCGGGCCACTTCCACCCCGTCATATACGTCGTAGTCATAAACCGTTAAGTCGATGGTCACAACCCCGTCGGCTTCCTTCACGTCCTCGGCCTCGAAGGCGGCGGCAAAGGTGGCGTCCGGCAGGTTGTCGGTGGTAATGGCGGCCGGAAGCGGCGCCAGGAGGGATGCGGAATCGTCCGGGGTTTCGGTCTGCTGTGACGGGTTGCTGGGCTTGGAAGCGTCGGTGGGCTTGGCCCCGCAGGCACATAGGGCGGCCGTGCAAACCACCAAGGCGGCAATCCAGTGCTTTTTCATGGAAACTCCTCCTCTTAAGATGTAAAGATTTTGTAAACCTGAGATTAGTATAGCAATTTTTGGGAAAAAAGAAAAGCCAAGGGGAATAAGCTTTAAAAAGGCTTAAGATTTGTTGGTGCCTTGCCGGATTTGCGGCTTGCCAAAGGGCCCCAAAGCTGGTAAGCTACAAAGGAATGCGAAAAGAATGCGAAAGAAGCGCAAGACGATGGGGTAAGAGGAAGAAGGCCCGGTTTGGGGCCGGAGGCTGGGGACAAAGGAGAAAGCCATGCGAATTGGAACGGGATACGATGTACACCGGCTGGCCGCAGGCCGCAAACTGATTTTGGGCGGGGTGGAGATTCCCTACGAAAAAGGTCTGGCGGGGCATTCCGACGCCGATGTGCTGACCCACGCCATTATGGACGCTCTGCTGGGGGCGGCGGCCCTGGGGGACATTGGCCAGCACTTCCCCGATACCGACCCGGCCTACGCCGGAGCCGATAGTTTGCAGCTGCTGACCCATATTTGGGGCTTGCTCAAATGCCACGGTTATAGTATAATCAATGTTGACGCAACCATTTTGGCGCAACGGCCCAAGCTGGCGCCCTACATTCCCGCCATGCGGGAAAAGCTGGCTGCGGCGATGAACCTGCCGGTTTCGGCTGTTAGCGTAAAAGCCACCACCGAGGAGGGGCTGGGCTTTACCGGAGCCGGAGAAGGTATGGCGGTGCAGGCCGTGTGCCTGATTAACGAAAACTAAACTGAAACAGGCGATGAAGGAAAGAGTAGTTTCCCGATTTCTTCCAGAGAGCGCCCGCCGATTGGAAACAACGGCTGGAAGCGGGCGTAGGCAAAGACGGAAACGAAGTGCATTCCGGAGCCGAAGGGGTGAGCCGCCAAGGCGGGGTAGCCTTTTCCGTTTGCCTCGTTACGGCATCGAGAGGGGCCTTTTGGCCCAAGGAGAGTGGAACCGCGGAGTTTGTCCGTCTCTTTTGAGGCGGACTTTTTTGTGTTGGGAGGCCTGGTGTGAGTATTCGGGAAGAAGTGCAGGTTATAAAAGAAAAGGATCCGGCCATTAAAAGCAGCGCTGAGGTATTGCTGTACCCCAGCTTTTGGGCCATGCTTTTATACCGCCCCGCCCATGCTTTGTATCGGTGCCGCGGGTTTTTTTTGGCCCGGCTGTTGTCCCAATTGGCCCGGGGGCTAACGGGCATTGAGATTCATCCCGGGGCGAAGATTGGTAAGCGGTTTTTTATCGACCACGGCTGCGGGGTCGTGATTGGCGAGACCTGCGAGATTGGGGATAACGTGCTGCTGTATCAGGGCGTAACCTTAGGGGGCACGGGGAAAGAAACCGGCAAGCGCCATCCTACCATCGGCGATAATGTGCTGATTGGCTGCGGGGCCAAGGTGCTGGGCCCGGTGCTGATTGGCAACAACAGTAAAATTGCCGCCGGGTCGGTGGTTTTGCAAAACGTTCCGCCCTTTTCCACGGCGGCGGGGGTACCGGCCCATTGCCGCACCCGAACCAATGCGGAGCCCCAAAACCCCTCGGATGCGGTGGATCAAATGCATTTGGAGGACGTCGTTTCACAGGAACTGGCGGCCCTGCGGAAGCGTATTGAAGTGTTGGAACTGGAACAAGCAGGCCATCAAAATGGGCTGGGAAAAAAGGAGAATGAATATGAAGGTTTATAACACCCTAACCAGACGAAAAGAAGAGTTTGTGCCCTTGGAGCCGGGCAAGGTAAAAATGTATGTGTGCGGGCCTACCGTTTACAACTATATTCACATTGGCAACGCCCGTCCCTATGTTGTGTTCGACACGGTGCGCCGGTATTTGGAATATAAGGGCTACGAGGTGACCTATATCCAAAACTTTACCGATGTGGACGATAAAATCATTAAGCGGGCCAACGAGGAAGGCTCCACCATGGAGGAAATTTCCAACAAGTACATTGCCGAGTGCCTCAAGGACGCCGACGGCCTCCATGTGCGCCGGGCCACCAAGCATCCCCGGGTCACCGAGGAAATGCCGGCCATCATCGAAATGATTCAGGAGCTGATTGACAAGGGCCATGCCTACGAGGTGGACGGCACGGTATATTTTGATGTGGCGTCGTTCCCCACCTATGGCAAGCTTTCGGGCAAAAAGCTGGAGGACCTGGTGGCCGGGGCCAGCGACCGGGTGGAGGAGGACAGCGCCAAGCGCAGCTTTGCGGATTTTGTGCTGTGGAAGCCCAAAAAGCCCGGCGAACCGGCTTGGCAGTCCCCTTGGGGGGAGGGCCGCCCCGGCTGGCACATCGAATGCTCGGTGATGTCCCGGAAGTATTTAGGCGAAACCATGGATATTCATGCCGGCGGCGAGGACTTAATTTTCCCGCATCACGAAAACGAGATTGCCCAAAGCGAGTCCTGCACCGGCCATATTATGGCCCGGTATTGGCTCCACAACGGGTTTATTACCGTGAATAACGAAAAAATGTCGAAGTCCACCGGGAACTTTTTTACCGTGCGGGAGATTGCCGCCGAATTCCCCTACGAGGTCATTCGCTTCTTTATTTTAAACGGCCAGTACCGCAGCCCCTTAAACTTCTCTCGGGAGCTGATGCAGGCTGCTCAAAACGGGCTGGAGCGCATTAAAAATTGCAACCAGCAGCTTGGCTACTACATTTCGCAGGCCGGCGGGGAAACGACTTCGGAGGAGGCCGAAAAGCTGGGGGCTTTGGCCGGGTTCCAGCAGCAGTTTGAAGCGGCGATGGACGACGATTTTAACACCGCCGACGCCATTGCGGCTATTTACGAGCTGGTGCGCTTTGCCAACATTGCGCTTAAGGAGGAGCATTCCAAGGAATATATGGAGGCCATCCAGGGGACGCTGTTGGTTTTGTGCCAAACCCTGGGCTTGTTGGAGGACGAGGCCGAGGAGGAAGCACCCGCCGACGATGTGGCCCAAATCGAAGCGTTGATTGCCGAGCGGGCTGCGGCCAAAAAGGCCAAGGACTTTGATCGGGCCGACGCCATCCGGGCCCAGCTGGCGGATAGGGGGATTACCATAAAGGATACCCGGCAGGGTACCCAGTGGAGCCGGACGTAAGGGGTAACTATGGAAGATATTTTACAGACCTACCGGGGGGCCGACCCCCGGACGCTTTCGCCGTTGGTGTTGGCCTATGTGGGGGACGCCGTGTTTGAGGTGCTGGTGCGGCTGGATGTGCTTTCCGGCGGGAACGCCCCGGTGCAAAAGCTTCATAAGGCCGCCCGGGAGCAGGTAAAAGCCGCCGCCCAGGCCGGGCTGTATCACCGCATTGCCGAAACCCTGACGGAGGAGGAGCAGGCGGTGTATCGCCGGGGCCGGAACACCAAAACCCACCGGACGCCGAAAAATGCCGAAATGATGGATTATCGGGAGGCTACGGGGGTGGAAGCCCTGTTTGGGTATTTGTATTTACAAAATCGCAAAGAACGGCTGATTGCCTTGTATCAGGCGGGAAAGGAGGAACCCCATGGGGGAGAAACGGGAACGGAGAGCCTTTGACCCGGAGCAGCGCCGGGACAAAAAGCCGGCGGATGCAGAGGGGCGGCGGGAGCGGAAGCCCGCCGATTCGGAGCAGCGTCCTGCTTTTTTGCGGGAAAACCAGCTGGAAGGAAAAAATGCCGTGCTGGAGGTGCTGAAGTCCGACCGGGACATTGAAAAGATTTGGATTGTAAAGGAAAGCTCCGAGCCTACCCTGCGGCGCATTGCCGCCCTGGCCCGGGAACGGGGTGTGGTGGTGCAGGAAACCGGCCGGGCTAAGCTGGACGCCATGAGCCAGACCAAAAACCACCAAGGGGTGATGGCCTTTGTGTCCAGCCATGCCTATGCCCAGGTGGAGGATTTGCTGGCGCTGGCCCGGGAGCGGAACGAACCGCCGTTGCTGGTGATGCTGGACCAGGTTACCGACCCTCACAATTTGGGGGCGGTCATCCGGACGGCGGAGTGCGCCGGGGCCCATGGGGTCATTATTCCCAAGCACCGGGCGGTGGGGCTGACTCCCATTGTGGGGAAAACCTCTGCCGGGGCGCTGGAGCATTTGCCGGTGGCCAAGGTGACGAACCTGAAGGCTACCATTGCCGACCTGAAAAAAGAGGGGCTGTGGGTGGCCTGCGCCGATATGGACGGCCAGCCCTGCTATCAGGCCGACCTAAAGGGCCCCCTGCTGCTGGTGGTAGGCAGCGAGGGCGAGGGGGTCAGCCGGTTGGTAAAGGAAGCCTGTGACTTTACGGTTTCCATCCCTATGTACGGGAAAATTTCGTCGCTGAACGCTTCGGTGGCGGCTTCGTTATTGCTGTACGAGGCGGTACGCCAGCGGCGGTTTTAACGGCTTGGCCGGTGCAATTTGACAATAAAGAAAGGACGGTGGTTTTGTGAAGGACGAACGGGATGAGGAGCTGATTCGGCGTTACCGGGAAGGGGAGCCGGAGGCCATTCGTTTGCTGCTGGACCGGTACAAAACCACCGTTAAGGTTCGGGCCCGGGGGTATTTTTTAATCGGCGGCGACCAGGAGGACATCATTCAGGAGGGGATGATTGGGCTTTACAAGGCGATTCGGGATTATCGGGAGGAGCGGCAAACCTCGTTTCGGGCCTTTGCAGAGCTGTGTATCAACCGGCAGATTATCACCGCCATTAAGGCAGCCAACCGGCAAAAGCATAAGCCCCTGAACGACTCCCTGTCGCTGAATAAGCCCACCTCGGAGGAGGCTACCGACCAAACCTATATGGATATGCTAAAGGAAACCGCTGCCGCCAACCCCGAAACCCTGTTTATTGGGCAGGAGGACAAGGTATTTATCGAAACCCATATCGGACAGGCCCTGAGCCGTCTGGAGTACACGGTGCTGGGGCTTTACTTGCAGGGGAAAACCTATCAGGAAATTTCGGAACAGCTGCAAAAAAGTGAAAAATCCGTGGACAATGCCTTGCAGCGGGTTAAGAAAAAAGTTGAAAAAATAATTCTTGAAAAAAAGCTTGACGAATGCTAAATGCTGTGCTATTATAAACAAGTGCTCTGAGGTAAGACAAAACAAAACCTCACCAGTTTGCTGTTGTAGCTCAGTAGGTAGAGCATCGCATTGGTAGTGCGAAGGTCACCGGTCCGAATCCGGTCAACAGCTTATAGGACTCATGAGAAATCGTGAGTCCTATTTTTGTTTAAGCACAAAGACACAATCGAAACAAGAGCTTCCCGGCCGGGAAAGCCCTTTCAAAACGGGTTTTAAAAAACAATAAAATCTATCCGGAAGTAAAGATAGATTTACAATAAGAACCGCAGGATTGCCGATACATACCAGGAGGCTGCTATGCACATTCCCCATACCGAGACGAAAAACATCCCCATCCTGTCCTTCGAGGAGGCGCTGGCTATTGGAAAAGGGGAGGGCTACGACCCCGCAAAGTGGCTGTATGTCCCCGATTTTTATACGGAGTACCGGTATGTGCTGGGCCTGCGGGGGGAGCGGCCCCTTATTTGCATTGGCGTCAATCCCTCCACGGCGGCTCCCGACGATTTGGATAATACCCTGAAATCGGTAAACCGGATTGCCGCTGCGAACGGGTATCAAGGCTTTTTGATGCTGAACGTGTATCCCCAGCGGGCCACCCGGCCCGACGACATGGAGCGCCAGCGGAACGAGATTTTGCACCGGGAAAACCGGGAGGCCTTTCGGCACCTGCTGGCCATGGCGGGGGAGCATCCGGCGGTATGGGCGGCCTGGGGCGCCATTGTAGAAAAGCGGGACTATTTGCTGCCCTGCGTGGCCGATTTGGCCGGGGTGGCGGCAGAGGCCGGGGCGGAGTGGCTGTGCGCCGGGAAGCTTTCCAAGGCGGGGCATCCCCATCACCCCCTGTATTTAAAAAAGGACGAGCCCCTGCGGCCCTTTGATTTGTCTGGGTATTTGCAGACTTTTGGGCTGGCGATACCGGAGGAGCCAAAGAGCGACCGGGTGGGCTGACGGGGGAAGGGCCCCGGTGGGAATGGCCGGGCCGAAAGGCAGCGGAAGTGAAAAATTGCGGAAAAGGCGGGTTTACGGTATTTTTTGACCGGGTGTGAAAAAAGTTGAAAAAAGTTTAAAATTTTACTGGACAAATCAAAAGTTGTGTGTTATTATAAACGAGTGCTGAGGCGAAAGAGAAAAAGCACACAACAAAATACGGGGGTATAGCTCAGCTGGGAGAGCGCTTGAATGGCATTCAAGAGGTCAGCGGTTCGATCCCGCTTATCTCCACC
>CAKTER010000063.1 GCA_934552695.1 uncultured Eubacteriales bacterium | reverse complement strand
GTGTAGGATGATTATTAAAATGGGGGAGAATATTGATTTTTAGGGTTTTTGCCAAAAAAATAACAGGTATTCGGCTTGGGGAGAGAGCCGCAAACCTTGATAAACAGGCAATTCTCTACCATTTTTCTGTATCCCTTGGCTCTGTTGGGGTACGCTACACAATAGCGATGTGAGAGAGGTGATGAAATGGCTTTGGAAGTGATGAAAAGCATTGTGGATGCGGAGCAGAAGGCAGAGGCCTTAAAGGTCGAGGCCCAAAAGTCCGCCGATGCGATTCGTGCCGGGGCAAAGACAAAAAGCGATGCGCTTTTGTCCGGTGTAAAGCGGGAGGCAAAGCTACGGGAAGAGCAAATGGTCGCCGCAGCCGTAGCCGGCAGCCAGGGCAGGGTGGAAGAAATCCTGGCCCGGGTCGACCAGGACTGTCAGCAGATCCGGGAAGCTGCCGCCCGAAAAAAGGATGAAGCCGTAACCGTAAAAATGGATCGGATTGCTATGGTTGGCCTAACGGCAGAAAAATCGAAGGTTCTAAAGCTGTTGATGAAACGTGGCTTTGTCCAGGTGGACGACAGCGGGTATCTGACGGAGGAGGAAGCCCTGACCGGGAACGTGACCCGGGATGGCGACGAAGCGGCGGTGGTGCAGCTGGAGGATTTGCTGCAAAAAATCGACCGGGCCATGGCGCTTTTGATGGCGCTGCCCCGGGAGAAGCACGAGAAAAAACCGCCGGCTGCCGGAGGGCTGCTTTCACCAAAGCCGGACTATGAGCGCCTGACCGGGGCGCAGGTGGAGGAACTGACTGCCGAGATTCAGAAAATCCTGAGTTTGCAGTCGGCATACCAGAGCCTGAAAGGGGACGAAAACCGGCTGCTGGCCGGGCAAAGCACACTGGCCCCTTGGGAGGCGCTGGATATTCCGTTGGACAAGCTGGAAACCCGCTTTACACAAACGGTTTTGGGCACTCTCCCCGTGTCTGCCAATGTAGAAACCCTGAGCAATCAGGTGGCGCAAGTATGCCCCGAAAGCCTGATGGGGCAGGTGGCCAAGGATAAGCGGGCCACCTATGCGTATTTAATCGTTCATAAATCCGGCGCCGAAGCGGCGTTGGAGGCGGCCGAGGCCGGTGGGTTTTCCCCCGTCACCTTCGAGGAACACGGCACGGCGGCGGCCCGGATGAAGGAATACGAGACGGAGATTGCATCCGTTCGGGCCAGACAGGCGGCAACCATCGCCGAAATGAAAACGTTTGAATCCCGTATCCCCCTGTACCGCAACCTGTACGATACCTACGCAGGCCGGCGGGACGAAACGGCGGTTCTCCATAATCTGGTGAGAACCCGGGACACCTTCTATTTGGAGGGCTGGCTCCCGGCGGATAAGGCCCAGGGCCTAACGCAGGAGCTGAAAACCGGCTTTACCTGCTATGTGGAGACCCGGGCGGCCGAAAAAGGCGAGGAGCATCCGGTTTTGTTGCAAAACAACAAAATTGCTACCCCCTTCGAGTCCGTCACCAATATGTACAGCTGCCCCAGCGTGCGGGACGTAGACCCCACCTCCATCATGACCATTTTCTACATTATTTTCTTTGGTATCATGATGGGCGACGCCGGGTACGGCCTGCTGCTGACCATTGCCTGTATCGTCGTGGCCAAACGGGCAAAGTTTGGCCCCAAAGAGGGCGGGCTGGTCAAAATGATGATTTATTGCAACATTTCCACCACCGTGTGGGGCTTTATCTTCGGTAGCTTTTTCGGCGTTACCATCCCGGGGCTTATCAACCCTCTGGAGGACGTGATGCTGCTGATGGGGATGTCGCTGGTTTTGGGTCTGGTGCATATCTTTACCGGCCTGTTCATTAAGGGCTATATGTTCCTGCGGGACGGCGACCCCAAGGCCTTTGTGTTCGATATTTTGATGTGGGTGATGCTGGTACTTGGCGTATGTCTGCTGGTAGTCCCCGTCATTGCCGGGCCGATTGGCGTGGCTTCCGATATCGGCAAGGTGCTGGCTATCATTGGCGCTGTGGGCGTCATCCTGTTTGGGGCCCGCCAGAACAAAAACATCGTCAAACGGCTTGGGGGCGGCCTGTACAGCCTGTACGGCATTACCAGCTATGTGGGCGATATTTTGTCCTACACCCGGCTGATGGCCCTGTGCCTGTCCTCCGGCGTTATCGCTCAGGTCGTGGACCTGTTGGGCGGCATGACCGGGCCTATCGGCATGGTTCCCATTTGCCTCATCGGCCACGGTATCAACCTGTTTATCGGCGTGCTGGGCGCTTACGTTCACACCAGCCGGTTGCAGTATGTGGAATTTTTCGGCAAGTTCTACGAAGGCGGCGGGATCCCCTTCCGTCCCTTTGGATTTAAACCCAAGTATACCCGCATGAACAATATGAAAGAGGAGATGTAAGAACATGGAAACTTTCGCAAACGTATTATCTAATGGTCAGGCGCTGGGCATCATCGGCGCTGCTATCGCCGCTTTGTTCGCCGGCATGGGCTCGGCCAAGGGTACTTCCATTGCCGGTCAGGCTGCTGCCGGTGTGGTTGCCGAAACCCCCGAAAAGTTTGGTCAGCTGTTGGTTTTGCAGCTGCTGCCCGGTACTCAGGGCTTGTACGGCTTCATCATTGCTTTCCTGATTTTGACCAAGATTGGTATTTTGGGCGGCGCTGTGCCTACCGGCGCTCAGGGCTTGCAGCTGCTGGGCGCAGCGCTTCCGGTTGGTCTGGTGGGCCTAATCTCCGGTATCTATCAGGGCAAGTGCTCCGCTGCCAGCGTGGGCATTGTGGCCAAGCGTCCCGAGGAACTGGGGAAAGCCATCATCTTCCCCGCTATCGTAGAAACCTACGCTATTCTGGGCCTGCTGATCTCCTTCCTGGCGCTGAACGGCATTACCATCGGCTAAGCCGGAAATATTAAGTCAAAATAAGGAGGATGCGCTCCTATGAACGAAGAACAGAGAATTCTGGATCGGATTGCTGCCGACGCCCAGGCTGAATGCGACGCCATTGCGGCCCAGGCCCAAGGCGAAGCCGACGCTGTGGTGGCCGAGGCCCAGGAAAAGGCCGATCGGGATATGGCCGCCCGGCTGAAGCTGGCCGAGGCCGAAGCCGAAAAGGCGGCGGCTAAAACCATTTCCGGTGCGGAAATGAAAGCCAAGAAGCAGCTGTTGGCCGTAAAACAGGAGATTTTGGACGAGGTCATCCGCACGGCCCAAAAAACGCTTTTGGGCTATGGGGACGCCGAAATGCTTTCCGTTTTGGAGACCATGCTGGGCCAGGCCGACCTGACCGGCGGCGAGGTGCTGCTTTCGGCCCGGGACAAGGCCCGGTTTGGGGAAACGCTCCGGCAAAAAGGCTACCCGGTGGGCGAAGAAACCCGAGATATCGACGGCGGCTTTATTGTCCGCTGCGGGGATGTGGAATACAACTACTCCTTTGCGTCGATCCTGACCGTGGAACGGGAAGAGTTTGAAACCCTGGCGGCAGGCATCCTGTTCCGATAAGGGGGCGGTGAAATGGCTGAAAGAATCTATCCCTTTGCCGTAGCCCGCACCCGGGTTTTGGAAACCCGCCTGCTGTCCCGCCAGCAGCTGACCCAAATGGCCGAGGCCAAAAACGCCGAGGAGGCCATGCGGGCGCTGAAAGAGGCCGGGTACGACACCGAGCTGGCCGAGACCGTACACGATTACGAAAAGGTTTTGGCCCGGGAACAGGAAAAAACCTACGCTCTGATGAAAGAGCTGGTTCCCGAAGAGAAGTTTATGGAGTTGTTTTTATACAAAAACGACTACCACAACGCCAAGGTTTTGATTAAGAGCCAGATTACCGGGGCCAACAGCGCCGCCTATTTAGTCAATGGCGGGGCTATCCCGCTGGAACGGCTGAAAAAAGCCTTGGACGACCACAACTACAACAGCCTGCCCACCATTTTGGGCAAGGCGGTGCAGGAAGCCTTCGACGCCTATGCCAGCTTGCAGGATGGTCAGGTGATCGACCTGATTTTGGACAAGGCCTGCTTTGCCGCTATGAAGCAGACGGCGGCGGAAAGCAAGCTGCCCTTTGTGGTGGATTATGTGGCCCGGCTGTGCGACATTACCAACTTAAAAACTTTTTACCGGCTGAAAAAAATGAAAAAGCCGGTGGACGCCTTAAAGGAAGCCTATGTGGAGGGGGGCGGCCTGGCCCTGTCCACGCTGGTGGCGGCCTTTGGGTTGGAACAGTATGCAAATGCCTTCCGCGGCACCCCTTACAGCGCCTTGTGCGAAGAAGGGATGCAAAAGGGCTTTACCGAGTTTGAACGGCTGTGCGACGACTTTATGATGGAATCCGTCAAAAGCGCCAAGTTTGTGGCTTTAACGGTGGAGCCGCTGGTGGCCTATCAGTATGCCCGGGAATCCGAGATTAAGACGGTGCGGATTATTATGACCGGCAAGCTAAACCAGATTGCGCCGGATACCATCAAGGAAAGACTGAGGGATGCTTATGTATAAGGTTGGCGTCATCGGGGACAAGGACAGCATTTTGGGGTTTTTGGCCCTGGGAATTGATATTTTCCCCGCCTATGAAGCAGATGAGATTAAACACCTGATACATAGGCTGGTAGAACAGGACTATGCGATCATTTATATCACCGAAAAGGCCAGTCTGCTGGCCCAGGAATCCATGGCCAAATACAAGGACTCCAAGCTTCCCGCCATCATCGTCATTCCCGGCGTAGGCGGCAGTATGGGCCTGGGCATGAACGAGGTACGGGCCTCGGCTATGCGGGCCATTGGCGTGGACATTTTGTTTGGCGGACAATAAAGGAGAAATGTGTGGTGAATCATCAATGAAAACCGGAAAGATCGTTAAGGTGTCCGGCCCTCTGGTCGTAGCCGAGGGGATGCGGGACGCCAATATGTTCGACGTGGTTCGGGTATCCGACAAGCGGTTGATCGGCGAGATCATCGAAATGCACGGGGACCGGGCTTCCATTCAGGTTTACGAAGAAACCAGCGGCCTGGGCCCCGGGGAAGACGTGGTTTCCCAGGGGATGCCCATGAGCGTGGAATTGGGCCCCGGCCTGATCTCCACCATTTATGATGGGATTCAGCGGCCTCTGGAAAAGCTGTACGAGCTGGGGGGGGACAACATCCATAAGGGTGTGGAGGCCTCTTCCTTAAACCGGGAGAAAAAGTGGACCTTTATCCCCAAAATGCAGGTGGGCGACGCTGTGGAGCCCGGCGACATTTTTGGTGTGGTGCAGGAGACCCCCGTGGTGGAATGCCGGATTATGGTGCCGGTAGGCGTTTCCGGTACCATCCAGTCCATTACCGGCGGCGACTTTACCGTGGAAGAAACCGTTTGCGTGGTCAAGACCGATAAGGGACAGGAGGTCCCCCTGACCATGATGCAAAAATGGCCCGTTCGGAAAGAGCGCCCCTACAAGAAAAAGAAAAACCCCGATAGCCTGCTGATTACCGGCCAGCGGGTCATCGACACCTTCTTCCCCATTACCAAGGGCGGTGTGGCGGCCATCCCCGGGCCCTTCGGCTCCGGCAAAACGGTGACCCAGCACCAGCTGGCCAAGTGGGCCGACGCCGATATTGTGGTATACATCGGCTGTGGCGAGCGGGGCAACGAAATGACCGACGTTTTGAACGAGTTCCCCGAGCTGAAGGACCCCCGTACCGGCGAGTCTTTGATGCAGCGGACGGTGCTGATTGCCAATACCTCCGATATGCCCGTAGCCGCCCGGGAAGCTTCGATTTATACCGGCATTACCATTGCCGAGTTTTTCCGGGATATGGGCTATTCCGTGGCTTTGATGGCCGACTCCACTTCCCGCTGGGCCGAAGCCCTGCGTGAAATGTCCGGCCGTTTGGAAGAAATGCCCGGTGAAGAAGGGTACCCCGCCTATTTGGGCAGCCGTCTGGCTCAGTTCTACGAACGGGCCGGCGTGGTAGACTGCCTGGGCAGCGACGGCCGGGTAGGCACCCTGTCTGCCATCGGCGCCGTATCGCCTCCCGGCGGCGATACCTCCGAGCCCGTCTCTCAGGCCACCCTGCGTATCGTGAAGGTGTTCTGGGGCCTGGATGCAGCATTGGCCTATAAGCGGCATTTCCCGGCCATCAACTGGCTGACCTCCTACTCCCTGTATCAGGATAAGGTGGACGCCTGGGCCGACAAGAACGTAGACGAAAACTTCTCTGTCCAGCGAACCGAGGCCATGCGCCTGTTGCAGGTCGAGGCCGAATTGCAGGAAATCGTGCAGCTGGTGGGTGTGGACGCCCTGTCCCCCGGCGACCGTCTGATTTTGGAAGTGACCCGTTCTATCCGGGAGGACTTTTTGCACCAAAACTCCTTCGACGAGGTGGATACCTACACCTCGCTGCATAAGCAGTTCCGGATGATTGGTTTGATTTTGGGCTTTAAAAAGGAAGCCGACCGGGCCATTAAGGCCGGGGTCTCCATCCAGAAGATTATTGGCCTGCCCGTGATGGAAAAGATTGGCCGGGCCAAGTATGTGGTGGAGGACGAGGTGGACGCTGCGTATGACGCCATCGAGAAAGAGACCGTGGCCGAGATCAACGACCTCATCCAGAAAGGAGTGGACGAGCTGTGATTAAGGAATATCGCTCCATTCAGGAGGTTGCAGGCCCTCTGATGCTGGTGACCGGCGTGGAAGGCGTTAAGTACGACGAGCTGGGCGAAATTGAGCTGGCCAGCGGCGAGATCCGCCGGTGCAAGGTGCTGGAGGTTAACGGCGACACCGCTTTGGTGCAGCTGTTTGAAAGCGCCACCGGCATTAACCTGTCCAACAGCAAGGTACGCTTTTTGGGCAAGAGCCTGGACTTTGGCGTGTCTCCCGACATTTTGGGCCGGGTGTTTTCCGGCATGGGCAAGCCCATTGACGACGGCCCGGAGATTATCCCCGAAAAGCGGATGGATATTAACGGCGCCCCCATTAACCCGGCGGCCCGGGAATACCCCGCCGAGTTCATCCAGACCGGCGTTTCGGCCATCGACGGCCTGAACACCCTGGTCCGGGGCCAAAAGCTGCCTATTTTCTCCGGTTCCGGTATGCCCCACAACAACCTGGCTGTGCAGATTGCCCGTCAGGCCAAGGTTTTGGGTACCGAATCCAAGTTCGCCGTTGTGTTCGCCGCCATCGGTATCACCTTCGAGGACGCCGAGTACTTTATCAACGACTTCCGGGAAACCGGGGCCATTGACCGTTCCGTGGTGTTTGTAAACCTGGCGAACGACCCCGCCGTAGAGCGTGTATCGACCCCTCGTATGGCTCTGACGGCGGCGGAATACCTGGCCTTTGAGCAGGATATGCACGTTTTGGTCATTTTGACCGATATTACCAACTACGCCGAGGCCCTGCGGGAGGTTTCGGCGGCGAAAAAGGAAGTGCCCGGCCGCCGGGGCTACCCCGGCTACCTGTATACCGACCTAGCTACCATGTACGAACGGGCCGGGAAAATCCGGGGCAAAAAGGGCTCTATCACCATGATTCCCATTTTGACCATGCCCGAAGACGACAAGACCCACCCCATCCCCGACTTGACCGGCTATATCACCGAGGGCCAGATTATCCTGTCCCGGGATTTGTACAAAAAGGGCATTCAGCCGCCCATCAACGTGCTGCCGTCTCTGTCCCGGTTAAAGGATAAGGGCATTGGCGCCGGCAAGACCCGGGAGGATCACGCCGACACCATGAACCAGCTGTTTGCCGCCTATTCCCGCGGTAAGGACGCAAAAGAGCTGATGGCCATTTTGGGCGAATCGGCCTTGTCGGAGCTGGATTTGCAGTATGCCAAGTTTGCCGAGGACTTTGAAAACGAATATGTGAACCAGGGCTTCCGTACCGACCGGAGCATTGAGCAGACCCTGGAAATCGGCTGGAAGCTTTTGGCCGAGCTGCCCCGTGCGGAGCTGAAGCGTATCCGGGACGCCTATCTCGATAAATATCTGCCCGAAAATAAATGAGGTGATGATCCTTGGCGCGATTAAACGTAAACCCCACGCGGATGGAGCTGACCCGGTTGAAAAAGCTGCTGGGGACCGCTACCCGGGGGCATAAGCTGCTGAAGGATAAGCTGGACGAGCTGATGAAGCAGTTTATGAACATCGTTCGGGAAAACAAGGAGCTGCGGGAACAGGCCGAGGCCGCATTGGGCCAGGCCTA
>CAKTER010000062.1 GCA_934552695.1 uncultured Eubacteriales bacterium | reverse complement strand
CGTGGGGAAGTATGGCCCCCAAGTGCAGCAGCTTTTAAAAAAGGTTGCCGGGCTGCCCGTTGAGCGGATTTGTCCTCTGCATGGGCCCATTTGGCGGGAGAACATCGGTTGGTTTGTGGAAAAGTATGACACCTGGAGCCGCTATGAGCCGGAAGAGCAGGCGGTGCTGATTGCCTATTCTTCGGTATACGGCGACACCCAGAATGCGGCGGAGATTTTGGCCGGGGAGCTGGCCGACCAGGGCGTGAAAAACATTGCCATGTACGACGTTTCGGTGACCCATCCCGGGGTGATTGTGTCCGAGGCCTTCCGGTGCAGCCATCTGGTGTTTGCCACCACCACCTATAATAACGGCATTTTTGTGACCATGGAAACGGTGCTTCACGATTTGGAGGCCCACATGCTGCAAAACCGGACGGTGGCCCTGATTGAAAACGGGTCTTGGGCCCCCACTGCCGGGAAAAAGATGAAGCAGATGTTCGAGGGGATGAAGGACATCCGCCTGCTGGAAAACATGGTCACCATCAAGTCGGCGGTAAAACCGGCCCAGCGAGAAGCGTTGCTGGCGTTGGCCGAGGCCATTGCCCGGGATATGCACGGGGAGCCGGTTTTGGAAGAAGCCGCCCCGGCCGAAGAAGCCGGAGCCAAAAAGATTATTGGCTACAAGTGCGATATTTGCGGGTATATGTACGAGGGGACAACCCTGCCCGAGGGCTTTGTGTGCCCCATTTGCGGGATGGACGCCAGCCATTTTGTGCCGGTGGAGGGATGAGCAATTTTATAAAGGATACAAAGAAAGACCCGGTGAACGCCGGGTCTTTGTACTTGGCGAGTGGGCCGGAACGGGCGGAAAAAGACGGCCGGTTGTGAAAACCGGGGTTATTCCAGCTTTTCCAGCTGGTTGAGAAGCCCCTCGTCGGGAGTGATGTAAGCGGTTTTGTTTTGTTCGTAAATCACCAGCCCGGGCTTGGCCCCCCGGGGCTTTTTTACGTTCTTCCGCTGGGTATAGTCCACCGGCACCTGGCTGCCCTGCCGGGCCTTGCTGTAAATGGCGGCCAGATGAGCCGCTGCCAGCCGGTCGGCGTCGGAAGCATTCCCGTCGGGGGTTTTTAAAATCACATGGGAGCCGGGGATATCCTTGGTGTGGAACCACAGGTCCTGGGGTTCGGCAAATTTTAAGGTCAGCCAGTCGTTTTGGGTGTTGCTTTTCCCCACAAAAATATCGCAGCCGCCGGGGCCTTTAAAGTGCAGCGGCCGGGAGGCCTTGGGCTTGCCGTCCTTTCCCCGTTTTTCCGTTTTTTTCCGCAAAAAGCCCTGCTCCGCCAGCTCTCGGCGGATTTCCGCCAAATCCGCCGGGTCGGAGGCGGCTTGAATGGCGACCAGCACCCCCTCCAAATACGCCAGGTCGGCGTCATTTTGGGCCTCCTGTACCTCCAGCGCCGCCAAAGTGCGCTTGGCCTTGTTGTATTTGGCAAAGTACCGTTGGGCGTTTTCTGCCGGGGTTTTTTGAGGGTCCAGGGATATTTTGGTCTCGGCCATGTCCTCCCGGTAAAAGTCGGGGAGGGAAACGGTGGTCATGCCCGGCTTAAGGGCGTGCAGGTTAGCGGTGAGCAGTTCCCCCCAGCGCCGCCAGGTGTCCATGGGGGCGGCATCCTGCCGGGACTTTTGCTGTAGCTCCTTTTTTTTCACGCAGCGCTCCACATGGTTTTGCACCAGCCGCCGCAGGTCGTGGGCTTTTTGCTGGATGTGGTAGGTATTGTCCCGCTCGCTGTAAAAGGCCTCCAGCAGGGCCGAGGGAGAGGGGAAAGGCGTGACCTCGCAACCCACATATTGCCGCAGGGGCAGCATGGAAAACTCAAAGGGCCGGTGGGTGCGGGCGTCGGCGTACAGCTCCGGGGCAAAATCCGCCGCCTTTACCCGTTCCATGGCTGCCGCAAAGACCTGAAACAGCGGCCGGGGGTCGGGCAGGCTTTCGCAAGGGGCGTCGGGAGAAAGCCCGGCCCGGAAGCACAGCTCCGCCGCCATGACGGGGCTGATGCCGGTATAGCTGGTGTAAAGGGCCTTGGAGAGCTTGACCGCCGGGGCGTGGGCCAGCCGGCCGGCAAAGCTTTCGGCGTTCAATTCCAGCGGGGACAGCTTGCCTTGGTCCGGAGGCAGGGCGTAGGGCAGGCCGGGCAGCACCAGGCGGACAGAGCTTTTGTCGGGGCCGACCCGTTTAATGCTATCCAAAATCGTACCCTTGTCATCGGTCAGGATAAGGTTGCTGTGCTTGCCCATCATTTCCAAAATCAAGGTTTTTACGGTTTTATCGCCCATTTCGTTCATGGACTCAATGTCGAGGCAAAGGATGCGCTCCAGCCCCATTTGCCGGACGGCAACTACCTTGCCGCCGCCCAAATGCTTCCGCAGCACCATCAAAAACAAAGGGGCGGCCAGGGGGCTTTCCTTTTGCGACTGGGTTAAACAGGCCCGGGGGCTTCCGGCGTTGGCCGAAAGCAGGGCCTTGGGGTGATTTTTTTCTTTGTGAACGGCCAAAACAATTTCATCGGGCCGGGGCTGACGGATTTTTTCAATCCGGCCGCCGGTGAGGGCAGCCGCCAATTCGGCGGTGACGGCGGCAACCGCAATGCCATCCAAGGCCATGTTCCTCATTCCTTTCCAAAGGGGTTCGGTAAGATATTGCTTTCCTATCATAGCATGCCCCGGCGGGAAAGAAAAGGGGCGAGGGGCCGCCCAACCGGTTTTTCTTGGGAAAGCACTTGTTATCCCCCCCAAAATCAGTTATAATAAATCATTATCGTATAACATGGGATAAGGCTGGAAACAGAACAAAAAAGTGAGGGATGGCAATGCTGCGAAGCATGACCGGATATGGCCGGGGCGAAACCGTTTCGGCGCTCCGCCGGGTCACCGTGGAGCTAAAGGCGGTCAACCACCGCTATAACGATATGAATATTAAGCTGCCCCGTACCATGCTGTATTTGGAGGATCGCCTGCGGAAGCGGGTGGCCGGGGCCATTAACCGGGGCAAAACCGATGTGTTTGTTACGGTAGAGACCTTTCCCGGGGCCGAGGTGCAGATTCAGCTGAACGAGCGGCTGGCCGATGCGTACTATGCGCAGCTACAGGCCCTGAGCCTGCGGTTTGGGCTGGAGGAGGGGCAGGCGGTGCTGCCGCTGCTGGCCCGTTACCCCGATGTGATTATGGCGCAGCCGGCCGAAACCGACGAGGACGAGCTGGCCCGGGAAGTGATGGCGGCCTTGGAGGAGGCCCTGGAACGGTTTTTGGAAATGCGTACCCGGGAGGGCGAGAACCTGGGGGCGGATATCCGGAAAAAAGCCGAAAACATCGAACAGCTGGTCGCACAAATTGAGGAGCGGGCGCCGCTGGTGGCCGCAGAGTATCGGGAGCGGCTCAACACCCGCCTGGAGGAGCTGCTGAGCGGCGTGGAGGTTGACCCGGCCCGGCTGGCGACCGAGGTGACCCTGTTTGCCGACCGCTGCTGTATCGACGAAGAATTGACCCGGCTGCACAGCCATTTGGAGCAGCTGGACGGGATTTTGGAGGGCGGCGGGCCGGTGGGCCGCAAGCTGGACTTTTTGGTGCAGGAGATGAACCGGGAGGCCAATACCATTGCCTCGAAAGCCAACGATATTGCGGTGACCCGGGGCGCCATCGAGTTGAAAAGCGAGATTGAAAAAATCCGGGAGCAAATCCAGAACTTGGAATGAGCAAGGGAAGCGGAAAGGAAGCAAGGCTTTTCATGCGGCGGCATGAGGGTTAGGAGATATTTTGGGAAACAAACGAGGAAAAGGTTATGTCGAAAGAGAAATTTGTTAATATTGGGTATGGAAATCTGGTGTCGTTTCAGCGGGTGGTGGCCATGGTGGATCCCGACTCGGCGCCTATCAAACGAATGATTCAGGAGGCCCGGGAGGAAGGCCGGGTGGTGGACGCCACCTATGGGCGGAAGACCCGGGGGGTTATCCTTACCGATAGCGGCCATGTGATTTTGTCGGCCATTTTGCCCGAAACGCTGGGCAACCGGCTGGTAGCGGCCCGGGAGAACTCCAACCAGGTTTTGGACGCCGGTGCGGCGGAATAAGAAGGCAGGGGGAGAGCCATGAAAGGGATTTTGCTGATTGTATCCGGGCCTTCGGGGGCCGGGAAAGGCACGGTGGTTCAGCACCTGATTGCCAAAAAGGACTATGCCCTTTCGGTTTCGGCCACCACGCGGCGGCCCCGGCCGGGGGAGCGGGAAGGCATCCACTACTTTTTTAAAACACCGGAGGAGTTTTTGGAGCTGCGCCGCCAAAGCCGGCTGCTGGAATGGGCGGAGTTTTGCGGCAATTATTACGGTACCCCCCGGGATTATGTGGAGCGGAAGCTGGAACGGGGCGAAAACGTGATTTTGGAGATTGAGGTCCAGGGGGCCTTGCAGGTTAAGGCCAAAATGCCCGAAGCGGTGATGCTCTTTTTGATGCCGCCCTCTTGGGACGAGCTGCGGCACCGGCTGACGGGCCGGGGTACCGAGGACGAAAAGACCGTAGAACAGCGGATTGCCCGGGCGGTGGAGGAAATGGCGCTGCTGCCCCACTATGATTATGCCGTAGTGAACCACACGGTAGAGCAGGCGGCCAAACAGATTGAAACCATTGTGGCTGCCGAAAAGCTACGGGTTAGCCGGAACCCGGAACTGGGAAAACTGTATTAAACCGGCCGATAAAGCCGGAAAAACGCCCTTGCCTTTGGAGGAAAGCGGCGATAGACCGGCCCGTTTGGGCCAAAAAGGAGACGATTGTATGCTGAGACCTTCGTACACGGAGCTATTGGAAGTTTTAAATCCGGATTCCGACCCCAAAAGCATTGTGGGGAGCCGGTATACCATTATTATTGCGGTGGCCAAGCGGGCCCGGCAGTTGGTAGACGGCGCCGAGCCTATGGCGGAGCGGCCCACGGCCAACAAACCGGTATCCATTGCGGTAGAGGAGCTGTACGAGCAGAAGCTGGTGATTGAGGAAGGCCCCGAAACCGGCGAGCTGTAAGCGCAGCAGGGGAAAAGCGGTATGTTTGCCAAGGTGCTGCTGCGGAGCAAAACGGCGGAGATGGACCGGGCCTTTGATTATGTGGTGCCGCCGGAGCTTTTGGATGGGTTGTGCCCGGGAATGCGGGTGCTGGTGCCCTTTGGCCGCCGGAACACCCGGACGGAGGGCTATGTGCTGGAGCTGAGCGACGCTACGGCCCTGCCGCCGGAACGGCTCAAGCCGGTGCTTTCCCGGCTGGAGGACTATCCTTTGTTTTCCTGGGAGGCTTTGGAGCTGGCCCGATGGATGAAGGAGGAGTACGACTGCACCCTGAGCCAGTGCCTGCAAGCCATGATGCCGGCGGGGATTGCTGCCTTGGCAACGTGGCAGGTTACATTGACCCCGGCCGGGGAAGCGGCGCTGGCCGAAGCGGAAACGCCGGGGCTTTTGGCCGGAGAATGCGAGATTTTACAGTGGCTTTTGGCTGCCGGAGGAACGTGCGCCGAGGGGGAGCTTCCCGCTTCCCGGGAACGGGTACGAGGGCTGGCGGACAAAGGCCTTTTGCGGTTGGAGCAGATGGTGCGGGCCAAATCCCAAACCAGAATGGAACGAACGGCCCGGCTGACGGGAACGCCGGAGGCGGCCCAAAGGGCGCTGGGGACGAGCCGGCGGGTGGAAAACCAGAAAAGGCTGGTGGAGCTTTTGGCCGGCCGAGAAGAAAGGCCGGTAAAGGAATTGCTGGCGGCGGCGGAGCTGAGCGAGTCCCCCTTGCAGGCCCTGGTGAAAAAAGGGCTGGTGGAGGTACGCCAACGAGAGGCAAAGCCCGAGGCCTTGCCTGTCCGGCCCTCCGAACGCCCCTTTACGCCCACGCCGGCCCAGCGGGCGGCGCTGGCAAGCCTGAGCGCTTGGCGAAAAGAAAAAAATCCCCGGCCGGTGCTGCTGTTTGGGGTTACCGGCAGCGGCAAAACTGAGGTGTATTTGCAGCTTATCGAGGAGGTGCTGGCTCAAGGCAAGCAGGCGATTTTTTTGGTGCCGGAGATTGCGCTGACCCCTCAAATGGTGGACCGGGTGGTGCGGCGGTTCGGCAATCGGGCGGCGGTGACCCACAGCCGGCTAAATCCCCGGGAACGGTACGAGCAGTGGAAGCGGGCCCGGACGGGGGAGGCAGCGGTAATGGTGGGCCCCCGGTCGGCGGTGTTTGCCCCCTTTCCCAATCTGGGACTGATTGTGGTGGATGAGGAGCAGGAACGGAGCTACCATTCGGAGCTGACTCCCAAGTACAGTGCGACGGAGGTGGCGGCGGAGCGTTGCCGGCTTACCGGGGCCCTGCTGCTGCTGGGGTCGGCTACCCCGGCGTTGGAAACCTACAGCAAGGCGGAGCGGGGAGAATATCGCCTGTTGCGGCTGCCCGAGCGGATTGGTCAAAGCAAGCTGCCCCGGGTAACGGTGGTGGATATGCGCCGGGAGCTGTTGGACGGCAACCGCACCCTGTTTAGCCGGGAATTGGCGGCGGCCCTGCGGGATACGCTGGCCCGGCACAAGCAGGCCATGCTGTTTTTAAACCGGCGGGGGTATTCTACCTTTGTGTCCTGCCGGAAGTGCGGGTATGTGGCTACCTGTGAGCATTGCGCCGTTTCGTACACCTATCACGCCCGGGAGCACAGGCTGCGGTGCCATTACTGCGGCCGGGAGGCCCAGCCGCCCACGGTGTGCCCGGAATGCGGGTCCCCCTACATCCGGTATTTTGGCGCCGGTACCCAGCGGGTGGAGGCGGCGGTACAAAAAATATTGCCTCAGGCCCGGGTGCTGCGGATGGATGCGGATACCACCCGGCAAAAGGGCGGTTACGAGAAGATTTTGGGGCAATTTGCCGCCGGAGAAGCGGATATTTTGATTGGCACCCAAATGATTGCCCGGGGCCACGATTTTCCCGGGGTTACCTTGGTGGGGGTTGTGGCCGCCGACCTATCCCTGCACTTTGGGGATTTCCGGGCGGCGGAGACCACGTTTCAGCTGCTAACGCAAGCAGCGGGCCGGGCCGGCCGCCGGGAGGAGGAGGGCCGGGTGTTTATCCAAACCTACGATCCCGGCCACTATGCGGTGCAATGCGCCGCCCGGCAGGATTATTTGGGCTTTTACCGGGCGGAAATGGCCCTGCGAAAGCAGATGAATTATCCGCCGTTTTCCCATTTGGCTACGGTTTTGGTTACCGGTGACAGCGATGAGGGCTGCCGGGAAGCGGCCCGGACGCTGGCGGCATGGTTAGAGCCTTGGGAGGCCGTGGAGGTGCTGGGCCCGGCGCCGGCGGCGGTGGCCAAGGTGAAGGACCGGTATCGCTGGCGGCTGCTGTTGCGGGCGGCAGAGCGGGATGCCTTGCAGACGGCTTGGCGAGCGGCCCGAGAGCGTTTTTTTCAAAAAAAACATACCGGGATTTTGGTGGATTTTACCATCGACCCCGTGATTATGGTATAACGAGAACGCCGCTGCCGGGTTTTGGCAGGATAAGCGGCCCTCGTTGGGAAAGAATAAAAAAGGAGAGAGCATTGTGGCAAAACGGAACATTCGGATCAAGGGCGACGAGATTTTACGCAAAACCAGCAAACCGGTGCCGGAGATTACCCCCCGGATTTTGACCCTGCTGGACGATATGGCCGAAACCATGTATGCCGCCGAGGGCGTGGGGCTGGCGGCCCCCCAGGTGGGGATTTTAAAGCGGGTGGTGGTCATCGACGTAGGCCAGGGGCTTTTGGAGCTGATTAACCCGGTGATTGTGGAAACCTCTGGCGAGGTGATTGACTCCGAGGGCTGCCTGAGCATCCCCGGGGAAAGCGGGTATGTGGAGCGCCCGGAATACGTGAAGGTGGAG
The DNA here is from genome assembly GCA_934552695.1 of uncultured Eubacteriales bacterium. GTDB lineage: Bacteria > Bacillota > Clostridia > Lachnospirales > Anaerotignaceae > CAKTER01. Next base: position 338 of record CAKTER010000062.1, on the reverse strand, counting down.
GCTACCGACCGGAACGGCCAGGCCTTTACGGTGGAAGGCACCGAGCTGTTGGCCCGGGCCCTATGCCACGAGATTGACCATTTGGATGGGGTTTTGTACATCGACAAGGTGATTCCCGAGGAGGAACTGGAGTTTTCCGAGGACGAAGAGTAAGCGGGACGGAGCAGGGAAGCCTTGGGGAGAAAACGCCCGCAGGGGCGGCAGGGGAGGAATGGCATGAAAGTTGTGTTTATGGGGACGCCGGCCTTTGCGGCGCCGTCGTTGGAGTATTTGTTGAAAAACCATCAGGTGCTGGCGGTGGTGACCCAGCCCGACCGCAAGCAGGGCCGGGGGAACAA
>CAKTER010000061.1 GCA_934552695.1 uncultured Eubacteriales bacterium | reverse complement strand
GTCATAAGATCCTCGTACCGGGGATCCTGCGCCAACGCATAGGTCATGGCCACGCAGTGGATGGAGGGGCGGATCATCGGGTGATCGACCCAGTTTTCAATCTTCTCGCCAAACATGTAGACACGGGTGTTCAGCTTACGCAGGGAGTCGATGTACTCTTTTGCCGTCATCAATGCCATTGTGGTTGCCTCCTTTTCTTCATTCCTTAGCCTGGTGGATAAAGTTTATCGAACGCCCTTGGCCCTCTGTTGTCCAGAGGCTTTAGGGAACGTTACCGATTGAGAACGGAGTTCGGGTTTCCCGGCATTTTACCGTTGCGGGACAGGCCTCATCCGGCGTACTGGTTCCCCTACGGTCAGGGACCTGCGGCCGGGCGCTTTATTTATATGCCATCCGTCAGGCCGTCAAGGCTTAACGGCAATTACCTCGATTTCGCACAAGGCCCCCTTGGGCAGGTCTTTGACTGCCACGCAGGACCGCGCCGGCTTCGAAACAAAAGCGGTCTCGTACACCGCATTAAAGGCAGCAAAGTCGCTCATATTGGCCAAAAAGCAGGTGGTTTTGACCACGTTTTCAAACCCGATGCCGTTGGCCCGCAGCAGGGCGCCTACATTAGAAATAGCCTGCTTTGTCTGCTCCTCGATGGTTTCGCCTACCAGCGCCCCGGTTTGGGGGCTTAAGGGGATCTGGCCGGAGCAATAAAGCATCCCGTTCACCAAAATGGCCTGGGAATAGGGGCCGATAGCGGCCGGAGCTGCGGGGGTGTTGGTTACCGTAAACAGAGAATTCATTTCACTCATCCTTTCTTCTAAAGCCTTTCCTTCGTATATAAACTCCGCCGAACACAGGATTTTACATCGTTTCGGTCCGGCAGAGCAGCCGCCGACTTTTATTTACCGGCGGCGGCGCTCCTTTTTGGCCAGCTCCACCGTCACTTTTTTGCCCTTGATGCGGGCGCTCTTCATTCGCTGTAAAATCTCGGCCACGTATTCTTCGGGCACATCCACAAAGGAGAATTCGTCGTAAATCTCGATGGAGCCGATTTTATTCCCGGGGATTCCGGTTTCCCCGGCCAAAGCGCCTACCACGTCCTTGGCCCGGAGCTTGTCCTTTTTCCCCACGCTTAAAAACAGCCGGGCCGAATCCCCGCCGGAATTCCCATAGCGCCGGGTCTCGCCGTCGGAAAGGATGCCTCCTTCGTCAAACTCGTCCTCGGGCAGGGCCAGCTTAAACAGCGCCGCTGCAATATCCAGGGTAGAGTAGTCCTCCTCCAGCAGGCTTTCCGTCAGGTGGACGTACTTGGCCAGCCGGCCCTCCTGAATGGTAGCCCGCACCTGCTCCAAAAACTGGTTGGTTTTGGCTTCCTCCACATCCTGTAAGGTGGGAATCCGGTGCTGCGGAATGCTGGCTTTGGTGTAGCGCATAATGTCCCGCAGCTTATAAATCTCCTTGCCGGTCACAAAGGAATAGGCCTTGCCGTCCTTCCCGGCCCGGCCGGTACGGCCGATGCGATGGACGTAGAATTCTTCATCCTGGGGAATATCATAGTTAAATACCACATCCACATTGTCCACGTCCAGGCCCCGGGCGGCTACGTCGGTAGCCACCAGCAGCTCCAGACTGCCGGAACGAAACCGCTGCATTACGCTGTCCCGCTGGGGCTGCTTTAAATCCCCGTGCAACGCTTCGGCAAAGTACCCCCGGGCTTGCAGCTGTTCCACCAGCTCGTCCACCCGTTTCTTGGTGTTGCAAAACACAATGGAGCGGCGGGGGGATTCCAAATCCAGCAGCCGGCACAGCAGGTCGGTTTTGGCCCGGGCCTTTACGTCGAAATAGGCTTGGTCGATGCTGGGTACCGTTAGCTCCCGGTGGGCCACCTTACAAATCTCCGGTTCCTGCAAAAAGCTGTGGGCCAGCTCCATAATTTCGCCGCTCATGGTGGCGGAAAACAGCAGGGTCTGGTGAGGGTGGGGGATGTGGGACAAAATGTCCTCCATATCCTCCCGGAAGCCCATGTCCAGCATTTCATCGGCCTCGTCCAGCACCACAAACCGGACGGCGTCCATTTTAAGGGTGTGGCGGCGCAGGTGATCCATCACCCGGCCGGGGGTGCCGATAATGACCTGCACTCCCTTTTTGAGGGCCAAAATTTGGCGGTTGATGGGCTGGCCGCCGTATACCGGCAGCACCTTAATGGAAGCCTTGTATTTTAAAAACTTCCGGAACTCCTCGCCCACCTGAATGGCCAGCTCCCGGGTCGGGCATAAAATCAGCGCCTGCAGCCGGGGCTCGTCGGGGTCGATTTGTTCTAAAATGGGCATCCCAAAGGCAGCGGTTTTCCCCGTGCCGGTTTGGGACTGGGCAATCACATCCCGGCCCTCTAACACCAGCCCCACGGTTTGGGACTGAATGGGGGTGGGCTCCTCAAAGCCCAAATCCCAGGCGGCCCGCTTCAGCTCCGGGGACAGGGGCATTTCTTCAAAAGTACGATATTGTATTGGTTGGTTCATATTTCACGCTCCTTATTCTTAAAAATAGTTTAACAATTTTGTGGTTGTATTGCAACCGGGGGACGTGATATAGTAGTAACGAAGATTTTGGCAGGGAAGAAGGATTTCTTATGAAAATGTTACAGGCAGCCATCCTGGGCCTTATTCAGGGATTGACCGAATTTTTACCCGTCAGCAGCTCCGGGCACCTGACCTTGGCGCAAACGATGTTCGGGCTTAGCGAAGGCGGGCAATCCTTTGCCATCCTGCTGCATGTAGCCACGCTGGTGGCGGTGTTTGTGGTGTTTTGGCCCGAAGTCAGCGATTTGCTGCGGCACCCTTTCCAGCGGACCACGGCCCTGCTGATTGCCGGCACCATCCCCACGGTCATCATTGCACTGATCTTTGGGGATACCGTAGACAAGCTGTTTGCCGGCGGCCGGCTTCTGGGCGTTTGTTTCATCATCACCGGCATCGTCCTGCTGCTGGCGGGACGCATCCGCCCCGGAAAAAAGAAGATTCGAAACCTGTCGATTTTTGATGCGCTGGTGATTGGGGTGTTTCAGGGTGTAGCCATTTGTCCTGCCATTTCCCGCTCCGGGATGACCCTGACCGGAGCCCTCAGCCGGGGCTTAAACCGGAAGGAAGCGGCCCACTTTTCGTTTTTGCTTTCCATTTTGGCTATTTTAGGGGCCTTGGTGCTGGATGTGGCCGAATCCCTCAAGGGCGGGACCTCCGCCGTAGAAGCCATGGGCGTTGCCCCCACCATCGTTGGATTTGTTGTGGCGGCGGTATCGGGGTATTTTGCCCTGCGGTTCATGCTCAAAATCGTGGAGCAGGGAAAGCTGCGGTATTTTTCGTACTATGTATTCGCCCTGGGGGCGCTGGTGCTTATCGACCAAAACCTGACCCACTTCTTTTTTGCCAAATAAAGATGGGGCCGGTTTGCAAAACACGGCGGGGTGCTTGACTTTTTCCCCGTTTGTTGATACAATGTTCAACAAATCGAAAATGGCTGTGAAGGTGTAAAGTAGGAGCAGGGAAGTCTCAGAGAGAAGGCGTCGGCGGCTGGAAGCGCTTTTGACAATAACTGCTGCGAAGTTCCCACCGGAGCCGGAACCCCGAACCAATAGTAAGGGTTCCCGTCCCCATGCGTTAAATGGAGTGCAAAGTGCCTGTCCGCTTGGGGCAGGAAGCTGGGTGGTACCGCGAGATAAGGCCCTCGTCCCTGTGGATGAAGGCCTTTTTATTTATGCTGGAAGGAGACAGACATGAAGGAAAAACTAAAAGCCATTCGGGAGCAGGCGTTTGCCAGCCTGAAGGACGCTGCCGAAACCAAAGACATTGAAGCCGTGCGGGTCAAGCTTTTGGGCAAAAAGGGCGAGCTGACCGCCGTTTTGAAGGAAATGGGCAAGCTTTCTGCCGAGGAACGCCCGGTCATTGGCCAACTGGCCAATCAGGTACGGCAGGAGATTGAACAGCATATCGATCAGGCCAAAAAAGAACTGGCCAACAAGGAGCTGGAGCTGAGCATGGCCCGGGAAACGTTGGACGTAACCATGCCCGGCACGCCGTTTCCGTATGGCCACCGGCACCCCATGAGCATCGTGATTGACGAAATCAGCAACATCTTTATCGGCATGGGCTACGAGGTGGCCGACGGCCCCGAGGTGGAGCTGGATTACTATAACTTCGAGGCCCTGAACATTCCGGCCAACCATCCGGCCAAGGACGAGCAGGATACCTTTTATATCAACCCCGGCATTGTACTCCGGACCCAAACCTCCCCGGTGCAGGTGCGTACCATGGAAAAAGGCCAGCTGCCGGTGCGGATGATTTGCCCCGGCCGGGTATACCGGGCCGACGAGGTGGACGCCACCCATTCCCCGGTATTCCACCAGCTGGAGGGCCTGGTCATCGATAAGGGCGTAACCATGGGCGACCTGAAGGGCGCTCTGGCTGTGTTTGCCCGGGAGCTGTTTGGGAAAGATACCAAGGTACGGTTCCGCCCCCATCATTTCCCCTTTACCGAACCCAGCGCCGAAATGGACGTGACCTGCTTTGCCTGCGGCGGCAAGGGCTGCCGGGTGTGCAAGGGCGAGGGCTATATTGAGCTGTTGGGCTGCGGCATGGTACATCCCCGGGTGCTGGAAATGTCCGGCATCGACCCCAACGAATACAGCGGCTTTGCCTTTGGCATGGGGCTGGAGCGGGTCGCTATGCAGCGGTACGGTATTACCGATATGCGGCTGCTTTTTGAAAACGATATGAAGTTCTTAAAGCAGTTTTAAGGAGGGGAAACCAAATGAATTTACCAATGACCTGGTTAAAGGATTATGTGGATATTGACGTAAGCACCAAAGATTTTTGCGACGCCATGACGCTTTCGGGCTCCAAGGTGGAAACCATCGAGACCCTGGGGGCCGAAATCAGCAAGGTGGTTACCGGCCGGGTGCTTTCGCTGGAAAAACACCCCGACGCCGATAAGCTGACCATTTGCCAAATCGACGTAGGGCAGGGTGAGCTGCTGCAAATCGTGACCGGCGCTGCCAACCTGACGGTGGGGGATATTGTCCCCGTGGCCCTGGACGGTTCGACCCTGGCCGGTGGCGTGACCATTAAAAACGGGCAGCTGCGGGGCGTCCCCTCCAACGGGATGCTTTGCTCTGTGGAAGAGCTGGGCTGCGACCGGCACGACTTTCCCGAAGCCCCGGAGCACGGCATTTATGTGTTCCCCGAAGAGGTAGCCCTGGGGATTGACGCCGCCGAAGCCATGGGCCTGCGGGAGGACGTGGTCGAGTTCGAGATTACCTCCAACCGTCCCGACTGCTTTAGCATTGTGGGGTTAGCCCGGGAAGCCGCCGCCACCTACCGGAAGGAGCTGAAGCTGCCGGATGTGGCCGTAGCCGAAAAAGCCGGTGGGCAAGCCTCGGATATGATTTCGGTGGAGATTCAAAACCCCGACCTGTGCCCTCGCTACATGGCCCGGGTGGTCAAAAACGTAAAAATCGCTCCCAGTCCCCGGTGGATGCGTTCCCGTCTGCGGGCGGCCGGGGTACGGCCCATCAACAACATTGTCGATATTACCAACTATGTGATGCTGGAGCTGGGCCAGCCCATGCACGCCTTTAACATCGAGACCATTGGCGGGCGGCATATCATCGTGCGGAATGCCCGGGAGGGGGAGACCATTACCACCCTGGACGGCACCGTGCGGAATCTGGACCCTTCCATGCTGGTGATTGCCGACAAGGACAAGGCTGTGGCCGTCGCCGGGGTCATGGGCGGCGAAAACTCCATGGTCAGCGAGGATTCCATTGGCATTTTGCTGGAAAGCGCCAACTTTAACGGCCCCAACGTCCGGGTCACCGCCAAAAAGCTGGGCCTGCGGACCGATGCCTCCAGCAAGTTCGAAAAAGGCCTCGACCCCAATCTGGCGCAGCTGGCCGTGGACCGGGCCGCTCAGCTGGTGGAGCTGCTGGGCGCCGGTGAGGTTGTCGGCGGCGTTGTGGATTGCTATCCCCATCCGCTGTTGCCCAAAGAAATGCCCTACGATCCCGTAGCCATCAACAAGCTGCTGGGCACCGCAATTTCCGAGGATGAGATGATTTCCATCTTTACCATTTTGGAGCTGAACCCCCATCCCGAAACCCGTACCCTGACCATCCCCACCTGGCGGCCCGATTTGGAGCGGATGGCCGATTTGGCCGAGGAAGTAGCCCGCATGCACGGCTATGATAAAATTGTACCCACTTTGGCGGCCGGTACGCCCACGGTAGGCAAGTATACCGCAGAACAAAACCTGACCCAGCGGGTTCACCGGGTATTAACGGCCCAGGGCTTGTGCGAAGCCATGACCTATTCCTTTGAAAGCCCCAAGGTATTCGACAAGCTGCTGATTCCTGCCGATAGCGAGCTGCGGAAGGCCGTGACCATTTCCAACCCCTTGGGCGAGGATTTTAGCATTATGCGGACCACCACGCTAAACGGGATGCTGACCTCGCTGGCCACCAACTATAACCGGCGGAACGAGGAGGCCGGACTGTACGAAATTACCCGGATTTACGAGCCGAAAGCCCTGCCGGTAACCGAGCTGCCCGACGAGCCCGAAAAGCTGACCATCGGCATGTACGGCAAGGGGGACTTCTTCACCCTAAAGGGCATGGTAGAATCGTTGCTGGCCGCCCTTGGCGCCGCTGACAAAATGGATTTTTGCGCCGAGCGCAGCATCCCCTGGATGCACCACGGCCGTACCGCTACGGTAAGCATCGACGAGAAGCCTCTGGGCTATGTGGGCGAGCTGCACCCCACCGTGGCCAAAAACTACGGCATTGGCGCCCGGGTATATCTGGCCGTGCTGGATATGTCCCTGCTGCAAGAGGCGGCCCATTTGGTGCGGCCCTACAAGCCCCTGCCCAAGTTCCCCGCCGTGTCCCGGGATATTTCCATGCTGGTGCCCGAAAGCGTACCGGTGGGTAACATCGAAGCGGTCATCCGCCAGCGGGGCGGCAAGCTGCTGGAATCCATGCACCTCTTCGACGTGTATCAGGGCGGCCAGATTGAAAAGGGCCGCAAGTCGGTGTCCTTCTCCCTTACCTTCCGGGCGGCGGACAAGACCCTGACCGATCCGGAGGTACAGGCTGTGATGAAAAAGATTTTGAACGGCTTGGAAACCGGCTTTGGCGCTATCCTGCGGGACAAATAACAACAAATGCTCCGGCTCCCCCGGTTTTTCCCGGGGGAGTCTTTCCGTTCGCCCCAAAACCTGTTATAATATAACGAAATAAAATGTAGAATTGGGGAGGTACCCATGAAAAAGAGAATCGTTGCGCTGGGGCTTTCGCTGCTGCTGGCGTTGGGAATCCAGGGCGGGCCGGCTTGGGCGGCATCATCCGAAACGCTGCGGGTGGGCTTAAGCGCTTATCAGAATACCGCTTCCGTGTCTTTACGAAATCAGGAGCTGTGGCTGGGGTATTCCCAAAACGGGGAATTTGTTTCCGCAGCCCGGCTATCGGGGTACAGCGGGTTTATTGCCGAAACGGTACAAAGTACCTACCTGGCCGTTGACGACGACCTGTGGGACTTTGACGAAGCCACCCGGCTGGCAGAGCAGATTACCGGCACCGGGTATACCGCCTATCCTGCCTATGCCGGGACAAATCGCTGGTTGGTGTATGTCGAGACCGCCGGGAGCGCCGAGAGCGTCCGGTCGGAGCTGGCCCGCCAATTTGACTTTTCCGGTTTGTGGGTGGAGCAGGGCCAAGCCCTTTTGCTAAAGTCCGGGGGCCAGGTACAGGTTTTGGTCGCAGCAGGGGTCTCTCCCCAGTTTCAGGGGGTCAACGACCCGGCGCTGGTGATTGTGGGCGACCGGACCTACCGGGGAGCCATCGAGTTGAATACGGCCTACGGAACCGGCATCCGGGTCATTAACGAGGTAGGCATGGACGACTATCTTTACGCCTGCGTGCCTTCGGAAATGCCGTCCTCCTGGGCAGAAGAGGCCCTCAAGGCTCAGGCCGTAGCCGCCCGCACCTATGCCGAAAACAAGCGGGGCAACCACAGCGCCACCGGCTATGATTTGTGCGATACCCAGCACTGTCAGGTGTATTTGGGGTACACCAACGAGGCCGCTTCCACCACGGCAGCGGTGAACGCTACCGCCGGGGAAAAAATGTACTACAACGGCAAGGTGATCGAGGCCGTGTATACCTCCAGCAGCGGCGGGCATACCGCCAGCGCCAAAAATGTTTGGACCAGCGACGTCCCCTATTTGCAGGGGGTGGCCGAGATTAACGAGGTGGGG
>CAKTER010000060.1 GCA_934552695.1 uncultured Eubacteriales bacterium | reverse complement strand
GCCTTACAGGTCTCGGCATCCGCCGGGTCGTCCTCCTTTTTCTTCCGGCCAAGCCGGGCAAAGGCCACTGTGTATAGCGCCTCGTAAAAGGCCTCCGTCCCCTGGGAAAACGCCGCCGTCAGCGCTGCAAACAGCGCCCGGTCGGCCGCCACTGTGGGCAAATACCCGGCCGGGGCTATGGTTTCCTCCAACGTCAACAGCTCGGCCATATCGTCCAGTATGCGCTGGGTCTCCTGCCACAGCCGCCAGCCCCACACCGTTTCGCAAAAGGGCGTTTCGGGCCGCAGATGGCATTGCTCCACCGCCTGATGGAGCCAGGCCCGGGGAAAGGGATGGCTTTGGCAAAAATCGTACACGGTAAAAACCAAATCCCGCAGGGGCCGGTCGCTTTTGCTGCTGCCAAAGGTCTCTACCAGCTGCAAAAACCCGGCGTTCCCCTCTTCCCCATAGGCCGCCTCCATCACGGCGTCTAGCACCTCTTCCCGCAGCAGCTCCATCTCCCCGGGGTCGCCTACCCGGAACCCGGGATCCAGGTCCAGCTGCGGGGCGTTTTCCCGTACCAGCTCCAAGCATAGGGCGTCGATGGTCATAATTTTAGCCTGAGGCAGCAGGGCCGCCTGCCGTTCCAGATAGGGCGAGGGGTTTTGCGCCAGCGCCGCCTCCAACGCCTGCCCTACCCGCTCCTTCATTTCCGCCGCTGCCGCCCGGGTAAAGGTCAGCACCAGCAGCCGATCGACGCTCTGCGGGTTTTCTTGGTCGGTCACTTTCCGGATGATCCGCTCCACCAGCACAGCGGTCTTGCCGCTGCCCGCCGCTGCCGCCACCAAAATATCCCGGCCCCGGGCGGTAATGGCCTCCTCCTGTGCCTTCGTCCAGCTGTTTCCCACAAGCGCCCTCCTTTTTCTCTGCCGCCCGGGCCAGCTCCCACTGCCGCCGGGGCGAAATATACCGGCCAAAGCCTGTCCACAGGCAGGCCTGGGAATTTTCCAAAAAATACATCAAAAACGCCTGCTCCAACGGGGTCTCGCCGGGCTGCTCCAGCACATACCGAACAAGGAGGCGGGCCATCAGCCGCTTTTGCCGCCAATCCGGTGCCATCCCCGCCAGTGCCAAAACCAGCAGTCGCTCCGGTTCCGTGGGGCCAAACACCTCCTGCCAGGCCATAAGCATTTCCCGCCGGGTCACCGGTGTCCGCCGGCACAGCTCGCCCCCGTGGAACCCGGCCAGCATCACAAAAAACCGCCGCCGGTGCCGGGTATCCAGCCGCTCCCGCAGCCGGTGCAGCACATTGCTGCGACAGCTCACCTCCCCGGCAAAGTCCAGCCCGTCCGCCGCCGTGTTCTCCACAACGGCACAAAAAAATGCCCGCAAAAAGGGATCCGGCAAAGCTTGCGCCCGCTCCAGATACCCCTGCTTGTGGGCGTCTAACGTTTGCGATAACCATTCGGTATGGGTACGGTACAAAAACATCGGCTCTCTCTCCTTTGGAAAATCCGCCCTTTTGGGTTTGGTATTTTTTTCCATTTTAAGAGAAAGCGCCGCTGGGGGCAACGGGTTTCCTTCGACAAAGTTTGCCCGCTTAGTACTCCGTTACGGTCTCGGGGTGGTTTTTGGGTTTTAGGTTCCCGGTTTTCTGTTCCCGCTGCTCCAGCACGGCAAACACCTGTTGCCAGCTCAGCCCCCGTACCGAAAGCATCACGGTCAGGTGATACAGCAGGTCGGCCACCTCGCCGGTCAGCTCGGTATCGCTGGGGTTTTTGGCCGCAATAATGGTTTCGGCAGCCTCTTCCCCCACCTTTTTTAAAATTTTATCCAAGCCCTTTTCCAGCAGATAGTTGGTATAGCTGCCTTCCTGGGGGAACCGCTTCCGTTCCTCCACCGTTTGCAAAATTTCGTCCAAAACCATCATAGCACCTCGTTTCCGTCCTTATCCCGATAAAAACACGAGAACTTGCCTGTGTGGCAGGCCGCTCCCACCTGATCCACCAAAATCAGCACGGCGTCTCCGTCGCAGTCGTAAAAAATTTGCCGCACCTTTTGAAAGTGGCCCGAGGTTTCCCCCTTGTGCCACAGGCTTTGGCGGCTGCGGCTAAAATAGTGTACCGTCCCGGTTTTCAGCGTCAGGGCCAGGGCCTCCCGGTTGGCATAGGCCAGCATCAGCACCTGTTTGGTGGCAAAATCCTGGGTAATCACCGGAATCAGCCCTTTTTCGTCAAATTTCAGCTCATCCAAAAATGCCATAGTCCCTCCCCGGGCTTACAGCCGCACCGGCACGTTTTTCTCCCGCAAATAGGTTTTCACTTCCTCCACCGAAAGCTCGCCAAAATGGAACAGCGAAGCCGCCAGGGCCGCATCCGCCCCGCCGGTGGTCAGTGCCTCGTAAAAGTCCTCTTGTTTCCCGGCGCCGCCGGAAGCAATCACCGGGATATTCACGGCGTTGGCTACCGCCGCCGTCAGCTCCAAATCGTATCCGGTCTTGACCCCGTCCCGGTCCATGCTGGTGAGCAAAATCTCCCCGGCCCCCCGGCTGGCCGCCTCCCGGGCCCATTCCACCGCATCCCGGCCGGTATTCACCCGGCCGCCGTTTAAGTACACGTCGAACCCGCCGCCTTCCCGGCGCTTGGCGTCGATGGCCACTACCACGCACTGGTCGCCAAACCGGCGGGCGGCCTCGGTAATCAATTCCGGGCGCTTTAACGCCGCCGAGTTTACCGAAATCTTATCGGCCCCGGCTGCCAAAATATCCCGAAAGTCCTCCACGGTGCGAATCCCACCGCCTACTGTGAGGGGGATAAACACCTGCTCGGCGGTACGCCGCACCACATCCAGCAGAATGCTCCGGGCGTCGGAGGAAGCCGTAATATCCAAAAACACAATCTCGTCCGCCAGCGACCGGTTGTACTGGGCGGCAATCTCCACCGGGTCCCCGGCGTCCCGCAGGTCTACAAAATTAACACCCTTTACCACCCGGCCGCCGGTCACGTCCAGACAGGGAATGATTCGTTTGGTATGCATCGTCGGTTCACCGTCCGCTTCGATTAAAGTGAGCCAGCACCTCGTTCAGCTGCAACGCTCCCTGATACAGGGCCTTCCCGATAATGGCCCCGTGGGCCCCGGCCGCCTCTACTTGCTCCAAGTCCATCAACGACGAAATCCCGCCGGAGGCAATGATGTTTACCCCGGGGGTGGCCTCTACCACTTCCCGAATGGCCTCCACGTTGGGGCCAATCATCATGCCGTCCTTGGAAATATCGGTATAAATAATGGTTTTTACGCCAATTTGGGCCATTTCCTGGCACAGCTCCAGCGCCGAGACCTGGCTGACCACTTCCCAGCCCTGAATGGCTACCCGGCCGCCGTTGGCATCGATGCCCACGGCAATGCGGTCGCCATACACCTGCACAGCGTCCCGGATTAGGTCGGGGTTGTTCACCGCCGCCGTCCCCAGCACCACCCGCCGGGCCCCCAGCGCCAGCTTTTCCTCAATGTCCCGCATGGAGCGGATACCGCCGCCGGTCTGTACGGCAATGCCCAGCTGGGCCACGATCTGCCGAATAATCTCGCCGTTAAAGCTGGCTCCCAGCCGGGCCCCGTCCAAATCCACCACATGGATAAAGTTGGCCCCGGCCCGCATCCACTGCCCCGCCACCTTTAACGGGTCGTCCCCATAAACCGTCATGTCGTCAAAACGCCCTTGCCGCAAGCGAACACACTGGCCGTTTTTTACATCGATCGCCGGGTAAATTTGCATGATTATAGCCCTCCAAAATTTTTGAGTATCCGGAGTCCCACGTCCCCGCTTTTTTCGGGGTGGAACTGCACCGCAAACAGGTTGTCCCGCTGGGCGGCGGCCTGTACCACCGTTCCGTAATCGCACACGGCGCTGACCACCGGCGCTTCGGTTTTTAAATAGTAGGAATGCACAAAATACACATAGGGTTCCTCCGGCAGGCCCGCAAACAGCGGCTCCCGCTGTAAAATTCGCAGGGAGTTCCAGCCGATATGCGGTACCTTTACCGTGTCCGGCAGCCGGACAATCCGGCCCGGCAACAGCCCCAGCCCTTGGTATTCCCCGTTTTCATAGCTCACATCAAACAGCAGCTGCATCCCCAGGCAAATCCCCAGGGTCGGGGTCCCGGCCTGTACCGCCCGAACAATCAGCTCAGCCAGCCCGGTTTCCCGCAGGGTGGCAATGGCATCCCGAAACGCCCCCACCCCCGGCAGCACCAGCTTGTCCGCCCGGGCCAGCCGGGTGGCGTCCCCCGAGATAAAAGCCGGACAGCCTACATATTCCAGCGCCTTTTCCACGCTGCGGAGATTGCCCATTCCATAATCTACAATCCCAATCATCTCAGCCCTCCAGCATTCCCTTGGTGGAAAGCGTCCCTTGTACCCGGGGGTCGCAGCTAACCGCCTCGCATAGCGCCCGGCCAAAGGCCTTAAACAGCGCCTCTGCCATATGGTGGTTATTCTTCCCCGCCAACAGCCGGAGATGGACGTTCAGCCCGGCATGAAGGCAGACTGCCCGGAAAAATTCCTCCACCATTTCCGTATCCAGCTCCCCCAGCCGGGGCGTGGTAAACTCCGCCTCGAAGGCCAGATAGGGCCGTCCCGAAACATCCACGGCGCACAGGGCCAAGGCATCCTCCATGGGCAGCAAACAGCTGCCGTACCGGCGAATGCCGCTTTTGTCTCCCAGCGCTTTTTTTAAGCACTGGCCCAGCACCACCCCGGTGTCCTCTACCGTGTGGTGACAGTCCACCCCCGTATCGCCGTCGGCCTGGATTTCCAAATCAAAAAAACCGTGGCGGGCCACCTGACACAGCATATGGTCAAAAAACCCAATCCCCGTTTCCACCCGGTAATTCCCGGAGCCGTCCAAATTCAGCGTAACGGCAATGGCCGTTTCTGCCGTTTTCCGCTCCGCCGACGCTTTCCGCATGGCATTCACCTCTTTTTTCGATTTCCACACAACCATATTACCACAAAACTCCCAAAAAATCACCCTAAGTTTTGTAAGGTTTTATTTTTTTCGCACTCGTACCGCATTGGCATGGGCCGAAAGCCCCTCGGCCTCGGCAAAGGTAATGATTCCATCGGCCAGGGCCAGAAGAGCCTCCCGGTTAAAGCCGACGAGACTGGTCTTTTTTCGGAAATCCTCTACATTCAGGGGCGAAAAAAACCGGGCCGTGCCGCTGGTGGGCAGCACATGGTTGGGCCCTGCCATATAATCCCCCAAGGGCTCGGGGGAGTAGGCCCCCAAAAAAATGGCGCCCGCATTGCGGATGGCCGGCAGCAACGCTTTGGGGTCGCTCACCATCAGCTCCAAATGCTCCGGGGCCACCCGGTTGGCGCACTCTGCCGCTTCGGCCCGGGAATCCACCAGCAGCGCCGCACCAAAGCTCTGTAACGACTTTTCCACAATGGCCCGCCGGGGCAACTGCGCCGTTTGCCGCTCCAGCTCCTCCTGTACCGCCCGGGCCAGCCCTTCGCTGGTGGTCACAAGTAAGGCCGAGGCCAGCTCGTCGTGCTCTGCCTGCGAAAGCAGGTCGGCCGCCACATACACCGGGTCGGCACTTTCATCGGCCACCACCAGGATCTCGCTGGGCCCGGCCACCGAATCGATGCTCACATGGCCAAACACCGCCCGCTTGGCCAGGGCCACATAAATATTCCCCGGGCCGGTGATTTTATCCACCTTGGGTACGCTTTCCGTGCCAAAGGCCAAGGCCCCAATGGCCTGGGCCCCGCCCATTTTAAAAATGGTATCCACCCCGGCAATGGTCGCTGCCACCAACGTGGTGGCGGGCACGCTGCCGTCGGCTCCCGCCGGTGTGGCCATATAAATCTCGGGTACCCCCGCCACCTTGGCCGGGATTACATTCATCAGCACCGACGAGGGATAGGCGGCCTTGCCGCCGGGGACGTACACCCCCACCCGCTCCATGGGCCGCACCAGCTGCCCCAGCAGCGCCCCGTTTTCTTCCTCCTCCCAGCTTTGGGCCAAATGCTTTTGGTGGAAGTCCCGAATCCGGGCGGCCGACTGCTCCATAGTCCGCCGCAGGGCCGGGTCGATGTGGGCAAAGGCCGCTTCCCGCTCCGCCGGTGTCACCCGCAGGGTCTCCGGGTTTAAGTCTGCCCCGTCAAACTGCCGGGTATAGGCCAAGAGCGCCTCGTCCCCCCGGGCCCGCACTTGGGCCAAAATCTCGTCCACCCGGGCCTGTACCTCCCCTTGCTCCAACTGGGAGCGCTGGGTACGCTCCCGCAAAAACGCTTCGCCCTCCGGCGAACGATACCGAAATACCGGAATCATGCTTTTTCCTCCTGTCCCCGCTTGCGCTCCGCCCGCAAAGCGTCGATAATGGCCAAAATTCGCTGCCGCTGCAAGCTCATGCTTACCCGGTTCACCACCAGCCGGGCCGAAAGCGGGCACACCTCGGCCAGTACCGTCAGCCCGTTTTCCTTCAGGGTGCTGCCGGTCTCCACAATATCCACAATCACATCGGAAAGCCCTACAATGGGCGCCAGCTCCACCGAGCCGTTCAGCTTAATAATTTCCGCCGTCTGATGCCGGCTGTCAAAAAACTCCCGGGCAATCCGGGGGTATTTGGTTGCCACCCGCAAATGATGGTTGTTCTCCAGGGCCGTGGCCGCCTCCGGAAGCCCGGCCACCATCATCCGGCACTTTCCCAGCCCCAAGTCCAGCATTTCGTACAAATTCCGGTCCTCCTCCAGCAGGGTGTCCTTCCCCACAATCCCGATGTCCGCCGCCCCATACTCTACATAGGTAGGCACATCGCTGGGCTTCGATAAAAAGAACCGCAATTTTTGCTCCTCGTTGGTAAAAATCAGCTTCCGGCTGCCCTCTTTCATCTCCTGGCAGGGCAGGCCGATTTTTTCGAACAGCTCCATGGCCTGGTCCGCCAGCCGTCCCTTGGCCAATGCAAAGGTCAAATATCTCATGCCTGCGCCTCCTCCAGATTTTTTAACAGCTCGTCCCGGGTAGTCTCCAGAGAAAACGTGCCTTCCTCCACAAACAAAAACACCCGAATTCGCCCGTTACCGGTAAAGTGCAGCAGCCGCTGCATCCCCCGCTGCCGGGCCAGCTCTACGGCACTTTCTGCCGTTTGCGGCTCCAGCGCCACCTCCAGGCTCTGCTCCCAATGCCGGAAGTCCGCCGCCGCCCCCAGGGCCTCGCTCCGGGCCTCCGCCGTGTAGGTCACCAGCGTCTCCACCCGGCTGCTTTCCGGCTCCGCCCCCTGATACCGCAGGGCGTCCAGCAGGCCGCCCAGCCGAATGGCAAAGCCCACCGAAGGCCGGGGCCGTCCAAACCGCTGCCCCAAATTATCGTACCGGCCGCCGTCCACCAGGGAATACCCGCTGCCATAGGCATAGCCCCGCAGCAAAATGCCGGTGTAATAATTCAGCTGGTTCACCAGCCCTAAATCGAACCGGACGGACTCCGCCACGTCATAGGCTACCAAAATCTCGTTCAGCTCCCGCAGCTGGGCCAAGGCCGCCAGGGCCTGATGGCTCCGGGTCATTTCCGCCGCCTGCGTAAGCACTTCCACGTCCCCCACCAGCCGGGGCAGGGCCAACAGCAGCTCCTGCTGCTCAGGGGTCAGGGGCAGGGTCTGCACCAACTCCTCGCTGGCCACAAAATCCCGCCGGGCCACCGTTTCCTGTAGCGCCCGGCCTTGGTCCTCCGCCAGCCCGCTTTCCTCCAAAATCCCTTTAAAAAACTCGGCATGGCCCACATGAATCCGAAAATCCGTTAGCCCGCAGGCCCGCAGGCTTTCCACCGCCAGAGCCAGCACCTCCCCGTCGGCCGCCGGGCCCGTCGCCCCCAAAAGCTCCACCCCTGCCTGGGTAAACTGCCGCTGCTTGCCCTGGTAGCCCCGGTTCTCCCG
Organism: uncultured Eubacteriales bacterium; assembly: GCA_934552695.1. GTDB lineage: Bacteria > Bacillota > Clostridia > Lachnospirales > Anaerotignaceae > CAKTER01. The sequence continues at coordinate 518 of CAKTER010000060.1, read as the reverse complement.
GAAGGCATCGCCAAAATAATAAAACCGCAAGGGGCCCGTTTCCCCGGCATAGGCCGTGGCAGCCATGCGGGCAATGGGCGGGGTCATGTCCGCCCGCAGCGCCAGTGCCGCCCCGTCCCGGTCAAACAGCTTATACATCTGTGTATCGTCCAAATCGAATACCTCCCGGTATTCCAGCAGCGGGCTTTCCACCCCCCGATAGCCAAAGCCGGAAAACACCCGGCCAATCCGCTCCCGCAGGGCCATTTTCCGGTCGTATTCCTCGGGCAGCACGTCCCGCAGGCCCGCCGGGGTTTGCAAATGATTCACTCGCATGGGGTTGCCTCCTTATTTCCTCCCTTTGGCCCCCTGCCGGGCTTTGCCAAAGAGCTCCTTCCCAATCCATCCGTTTGCCGGTCCCACCCGCAGCCTTCGCTTTGCAACGGAACCCTTGAAACAGCCACCTTCTTCGGTACAGGCCGTTTGTTCGCTTCACCATGCTACCATGGTAGCACAAAAAAGTATATGGGCTATTATAC
>CAKTER010000059.1 GCA_934552695.1 uncultured Eubacteriales bacterium | reverse complement strand
GCCTACGGTAGTGGGTGTGATTTCCTATGCGGTGTTTTCGGTGCTGTTTGGCGTTGACGAGGCCCGGGCCGTGGTGGGGCATTTGAGAAAGGGTGGCGCTATGCAAACGGATTCGACGGCAGTGGCCGAGGCGCGGGGCGGCTGGCTGGACGGCAGCCTGGTCGTTGGCGCCGGCCGAAAAATAGCCGGGTTCTTTTCCCGGCAGTTTCAAACCAGCTTTTTGATTGGCCACTTTTTAAATCCTTTGCCGGAGGAACGGCCCAACTCGGTGTTTGCCCGGCTGTTTTACGGCATTGTGGGCCTGTTGCGCCGGTTTGTGTATGGGTGCCATCTGGACAGGCTGCTGACGGGGAGCCTGTTTGCCAACCCCTTTGTTTGGAGCTTTTTGGCTATGGTTTTGGCCCCGCTGCTTCCCACCATGGGGGTGCTGGCGCTGGTGCTTTTGGCGTTTGTGGCGACAGCCCTAAAGCTGATTTTGCAAAAGGACGGGCGGCTGGCGTACTCGGCCGTCAACCCGGCCATTTACCTGTTTGCCCTGGTATACCTGTTTGGCACCCTGACTTCGGTTACGGTGCGGGGCAGCCTGTTTGGCGGGCTGTTAAGCATTTGCTTTTTGCTGTTTGCCATTGTGGTGCAAAACGCCATCCAAAGCAAGCGGCAGCTGGATGTGCTAATCTTCTTTCTGTGTGGTGTCGGGCTGCTGGTTTCGCTGTACGGCTTCTACCAATACATGTTCCCGGCCAAATTCTCCGGGGTGTGGCACGATGTGGATATGTTCCAAAGCATTTCCTTCCGGGTGTATTCCACCCTCAGCAATCCCAACGTGCTGGGAGAATATCTGGTGCTGATAATCCCCTTGGCCTTTGCCGGGCTTTTAACCACCAAAGGGCTTTTAAACCGGGTGTTCTACCTTGTCAGCTTTGCGGCCATGCTGCTTTGTTTGGCGCTAACTTATTCCCGGGGCTGTTATGTGGCTATTTTGGTGGCCGGGGTCATCTTTTTGGTCATGCTGGACCGCCGGTTCCTCATTCTGGTTTTGCTGGGGCTTTTGGCCCTGCCCTTTGTGTTGCCCGAAACCATCCTTAACCGGTTTTTATCCATTGGCGATATGGCGGATAGCTCCACCAGCTATCGGGTGTATATTTGGATGGGCAGTTTGGCCATGCTGCGGAGGTTTTGGCTTTCCGGGATTGGCCCGGGGACGGCGGCCTTCAATCAGGTCTATCCCCTGTACGCCTACAACGGCATCAGCGCCCCGCATTCTCACAACCTGTATTTACAGGTCATGGTAGACGCCGGGATTTGTGGGCTGATTACCTTTTTGGCGGTTATGTTTCTGTTCTTTAAACGTACCTGCTCGGCGTTGGCCCAAAAGCCCAGCCGGAAAACCCGCATTTATCTGATTGCGGTCATTTCCGGGGTGTTCGGCTTTTTGGTGCAAAGCCTGTTCGACTACACGTTTTACAATTATCGGGTCATGCTGGTCTTTTGGGCGGTGGTCGCTCTGGGACTGGTATTTGCCCGGCGGGATGAACTGGAGTAGAAAGCTATGATAAAAGTATTGAACATTATCAGCGATACCAATATTGGTGGCGCCGGGCGGTGTGTACTAAACTTTTTGGATCATTTTGACCGCAGTAAATTTGAGGTGGCGGTGGCCATGCCCCGGGGCAGCCTGCTCCTGCCGGAAGTACAGAAGCGGAATATTCGGGCCATTGAGGTGGACGGCATTGCCGACAAATCCCTGGATTTGGGGGCGGTCAGCAAGCTGATGGCGGTAATCCGAGCGGAAAACCCCGACGTGGTGCATACCCACGGGGCCTTTGCCGGGCGGATGGCCGGGCGGTTTTGCGGCAAAAAGGTGGTTTATACCCGGCATTCGGTGTTCCCGGTGAGCCCGAAAATCCAGAAGGGGCCGGGCCGGTGGCTCAATAAGACCGCCAACGAGTTTTTCTCCGACGATATTATCGCCGTGGCCGAGGCCGCCAAGGAAAACCTGACCGATGGAGGCGTGGATCCCCGCAAGGTGCGGGTGATTTTAAACGGGGTAGAGGCCGTGCGCCCCTGCACCCCGGAAGAAGTGGCTGCCAATCGGCAGCGCTACGGTGTGGCGGAGGACGAGTTTGTGATTGGTATTTTGGCCCGGCTGGAAGCGGTGAAGGGCCACGACATCCTTATCCGGGCGGCGGACCAGCTGCTGAAGGAGGGCCGAAAGATAAAGGTTTTGATTGCCGGGGTGGGCAATCAGGAGGAAGCCATCCGGCAGCAAATTGCCGAGCTGCACCGGGAAAACGAGATTCGGCTGTTGGGCTTTGTGTCCGATGTGCGGAGCCTGCTTTCGGTGCTTTCGGTACAGGCCAACGCCTCCTGGGGCACCGAGGCCACCAGCCTGGCCCTGTTGGAGGGCATGAGTTTGGGGATTCCTGCGGTGGCCAGTGATTACGGCGGCAACCCCGGGGTGGTGTTTCCCGGCAAAAACGGATATTTGTTCCGACAGAAGGATGCGGAGGACATGGCCCGGTATTTGCGCCGGTTGATGGATGACCCGGCGGAGTACGCCCGGTTGCAGGAGGGCAGCCGGGAGGTATTCTCCCAAACATTTACGGCGGAGCAATACGCCCGGAATATCGAAGCGGTTTATGAAGGTTTGGTAAGAAAGGTGTGACGAGATGGAAGAGAAGAAAAGCGCAAAAGCCCAGCAAGATGCCCGGGATGCCTTGCAAAGCAAGTACATGACCAACCTGCCCCAGCTGGACCCGGAGGAAAAGGCCCGGATGAGGATGGGCAAACGCCCGCTGCGAGTAACGATTTTTGATATTGTTATCCTGTTGATTATTTTGGGGGTTGGCTTTGCGGTGTACTTTTTAGGCGGGAAGGAAGCGTCGGCCCAAACGGTACCTCTGCGGTACACCATCGAGCTCACCGACTTGCCGGAAGGGTTTTCCGAAAAAATCCAAGTGGGCGACGCCATAACCGACAACATTAAAAATTATGCCATGGGGAATGTGGTGGCCGTGGAAGCCCAGCCTTACAAAAAGCTTCTGGATGACGTGGAAAACGGCCGGGTGGTGGAAGCCGAGATCCCCGGGCGGGAAACGGTGGTTATTACGTTGGAGGCCCAGGTGACGGAGACCGAGAGCGAGTATCGGGTGAACGGCTCGTATCTGGTGCGGTCCGGGCTGGAGGTAGCGGCCAAGGGCCCGGGGTATGCCGGGACGGGCTTCATCCTCACGGTGGAAAGGCAGGGGAACTAAATGGCGCAAAAAGGAAAAAAACGGGGGCGCTGGCTGGACATTCTGGTGCTGGTGCTCATTGTCGTCCTCATCGGCGGGGCGGTTTATAAGTTTAAAAAAGCGGATACCACCGCCAACACCGGAACACTGACGGCGGTGACCTACACGGTCGAGATTCAAAAGGTGCGCCAGTTTGCCGAAAGCAATATCCAGACCGGGGACAAGCTGTACGATAAAACCTCGGGCAACTGTATCGGGACCGTGACGGCAGTGGCGCTTTCCCCGGCCTATGAGCCCATGGCGGGCGCCGATGGCGAGGCCGTTTTGGCCCCGGTGGAGAACCGCTACGATGTGCTGTTGACGGTAGAGGCCGAGGCCCAGGAAAGCGGTGGGTCGTACTATGTGAACCGGACGTATGAGCTGGTTTGCAATTCGCTGAAACATTTTGCCACCAAGTATTTCGAGGCCGAGGGGCGCATTCAAGATATTTGGCAGTCGTAACGGAGGCGCAGGATGAGCCGAACCTATACCATTTTAATGACCACCATGGGCCTGAATATCGGCGGGGCCGAGACCCATATCGTGGAGCTTTCCAAGGAGCTACAAAAGCAGGGGCACCGGGTTTTGGTGGCCTCCAACGGCGGCGTGTACGAACAGGAGCTGGAGGAGGCGGGTATCCGCTGCTACCATGCGCCCATGAACCAGCGGAACGCAGGGAAAATGCTGTGCTCTTTGCGGATTTTGGAAAAAATTATCCGGGACGAACAGGTGGATATTGTCCATTCCCATGCCCGGATTCCCGGGTTTTTGGTAGGGCTTTTGCACCGGCGGATGCGCTTTACCTTTGTGACCAGCGCCCATTGGGTGTTCCACACCGGTGGGGGGCTAAAGTACTTGACCAACTGGGGGCAAAAGTGCGTGGCCGTCAGCCAGGACATTCGCCGGTACCTGATTGAAAACTACGACATTGACCCGCAGGATATTTCGGTAACCATCAACGGCATTGATACCGATAAGTTTTCCCCGGCGGTGGACGCTTCCGACCTGAAGGCAGAGCTGGGGATTCCGGCGGAGGCCCCGGTGATTTCGTATGTGAGCCGAATGGACGAGGACCGGGCCTTGGCAGCGGCGCAGCTCATCCACATCGGGGAGAGGCTGGCGCAGGTGGCGCCGGGCCTGCGGCTGCTGATTGCGGGCGGCGGCAATGTGTACGACAAGCTAAAAGCAGAGGCGGAAGCGGTCAACGCCCGGCTGGGCTATCCCTGTATTTTAATGCCCGGGAGCCGTACCGACATCAACCGGGTGGTGGCAGCCGGGGATTTGTTTGTGGGGGTGAGCCGGGCGGCGCTGGAGGCTATGGCGGGGGGCAAGCCGGTGGTGATTGCCGGGAACGAGGGCTACATTGGCCTGTTTGGGCCCGACAAGCTGGATTTGGCCCGGGAAAGCAACTTTTGCTGCCGGGATTGTCCGGCCAGCGACGAGGAAAAGCTGTTTACCGATATTACCCGGGCCATGGCCCTTTCTCCCGCCGAACGGGAGCAGCGGGGGCTTTACGGCCGGCAAGTGATTTTTGACGAATACTCCGTCAGCCGGATGGCCCGGGACACGCTGGCGGCCTACGAAAGCGCTTATGCTGAAAACCAGGAACGACAGTACCAGGTTTTGCTCAGCGGCTATTACGGCTTCCACAACACCGGCGACGACGCCATTTTGCTTTCCATGTGCCGGTCAATTTTGCAAAACGGTGACGATTTGCACATGAAGGTGCTTTCCAACCAGCCCCAGGAGACCCGGCTGGCCTACGGGATTCAGGCGGTGTACCGGTTTGGGCTGCGGCGGCTGACGGCGGCGGTGCGGGAGTGCGACCTGTTGGTTTCCGGCGGGGGGAGCCTGCTGCAAGACACCACCAGCACCCGCTCCATTATGTACTATCTTAGTATCATCCTGTTTGCCAAGATTTTGCGGAAAAAGGTGATGCTTTACGCCAACGGCATTGGCCCGGTATCCCGTCTCCGAAACCGGAAATTTATGCGCTGGGTGCTGGAAAAAGCCGACCTGATTACCCTGCGGGAGGAAAACTCCCTGCAAGAGCTGCGGCGGATAGGGGTGAAGAACTCCCGAACCTTTGTGACAGCCGACCCGGTGTTTACCATGCAAGGCGTTTCGCAGGAAGAAGCCCGGAGAAAGCTGGGCGAGCAGGGGGTGCCGCTGGATCGGCCCTTGGTTGGCGTTTCGGTGCGGAACTGGAAGGACAAGGAAGCCTTTACCCAAAAGTTTGCCGAGCTGTGCGACCGGGTGGCCCGGGAAACGGGGCGCACCATTGTGTTTATTGTGATGCAGAACCCGCAGGATGCTGTGATTAGCCGGGAGATTCAGCAAAGAATGCAGGAGCCCTCGTATTTGCTGGATGGGGCGTATACCCCCGACGAGGTCATGGGTATGATAGGGTGTATGGAGGTGGTGCTTTCCATGCGGCTCCACACCCTGATTTTTGCTGCTCGGCAGTGCGTGCCGCTGATGGGCTTTGTGTACGACCCTAAAATTGCCTACTATCTGGAAACGCTTTCCATGCCTTCGGCCGGGGATGTGGCGGATTTCTCGCCGGAAGCGGTGCTGCCCGGCATCCAAACGCTGATGCGGGAGCGGGAGACCTATGTGAAAAAACTGGAAACGGTAACGGCACAGCTGGAAGCGGCAGCCCGGGAAAACGACCGGTTACTGATTCGGCTGCTGAAAGGGGAAGAACGTCTTGGCTGAACGGACGAAGATTTTGGGAGTGGGGTTTGATACCCTAACGATGGATGAGGCAGTGGCGGAAGCATTGCGGCTGCTGCGGGAAGGCGGCCGCCACTATATTTGCACACCGAACCCGGAGATTGTGATGGACGCCCAAAGGGATAAGGACCTGATGGGGATTTTGCGGGGGGCTGATTTGGTACTGCCCGACGGTGTGGGGGTGGTGTGGGCCTCGAAGTATACCAGGCGGCCCATTACGGAACGGGTGGCCGGATACGATTTTACCCAAAGGCTGTTGGATAAGCTGAAGTATACCGATGAGACCGTGTACTTTTTTGGCGCTGCTCCCGGAGTGGCGGCGGCGGCGGCCCGGAAAATGGAGCGCACGCATCCGGGGCTGAAGGTGGCAGGCGTTCACAACGGGTATTTTGATGCCCAGGAAGAGAAAAAAATCATCAAAGAGCTGCGGGATTTGCAGCCCTCCCTGTTGCTGGTAGGGTTGGGCGCTCCGAAGCAGGAAAAATGGATTTACGAAAACCAGCGGCTGATTAACGTGCCTTTGTGCATTGGGATTGGCGGCAGCTTTGATGTGATGGCCGGGAACGTAAAGCGGGCGCCGGTGCTGTTCCAAAAGCTGGGGCTGGAGTGGCTGTACCGGCTGCTCAGCCAGCCGAAGCGGATTTTCCGGATGGCCAAGTTGCCTCGGTTTGTGTTTGCGGTACTTCGCAGTAAAGGATGAGAAAAATGTCCGGATGGAATAACCGTATCAAGGATTATATCAGCATTATGCTGGGCGTGACGCTGCTGGCTGCCGGGCTGATGATGTTTTACGACCCCAACCAAATGGTGGTGGGGGGCTTCAGCGGTTTGGCTATCGTTATTAAAACCTATACCCAGCAGTGGTTGGGGTGGGGGATGCCGCTGTCGTTGACCAACCTGATTTTAAATGCGCCGCTGTTTGTACTGGCTTGGAAAATGCTGGGCTCCCGGGCCTTGGGGCGGACGGTGTTTGCGACCCTGTTTTACTCGGTGGCTATCCTCTACACCCAGTACCTGCCAACCTACACCGGGGATTTGGCACTGGCAGCTATTTACGGCGGCGTTATGTCTGGCGTGGGAGTGGGGCTGGTGCTCAAGGGCTTTGCTACGACCGGCGGCACCGATTTGGTGGCGACGCTGCTGCACCATGTCAACCCCCGCTGGCCGGTATCCAAGCTGTTGTTTGCGTCCGACGCCCTTATTATTTGTTTGGGGTTCTTTGTGTTTGGCGCCGAAAAAGCCATGTATGCCATCATTGCCATATTTATCTCCAGTAAGTGTGTTAATGTGATTTTGGAAGGCTTTTCGGTTTCGAAAATGGCGTTTATTATTTCCGATTCGTCGGAGGAAATTGCACAACAGCTAATGTCTCAAGCCGACCGGGGCGTAACGGCCCTGCGGGGGCAGGGGATGTATACCCGGCAGGAGAAAAACGTGTTGCTGTGTGTGTTTCCCCAAAAGGATATTACGCTGGTAAAGGAGATTGTCCGGCAGGCGGATCCCAAGGCCTTTGTTATGCTGACCGACGTGCGGGAGGTACTGGGAGAGGGGTTCCAGGCCTTGGAGAATCGGTAAAAAGATATTGCCCCGAGGGAAGATTTGTGGTATACTAATTTGGTGAAATTCGGAAAACGGGTTTCACTACACTGGGGAGCGGTATCGAAGCGGTCATAACGGGGCTGACTCGAAATCAGTTTGACGGCAACGTCACGTGGGTTCGAATCCCACCCGCTCCGCTGAAGAAAAGCGTCTGGCAATGGCCGGGCGCTTTTGTTGTGCTTGACCATTTTACGATTCGGTTTACAAGTCGAATGCAGCGAATAATTGCCGAGTTGAGAGGGCTCTATGATAAAAGAATTGAGAGTTCTTTTCTCGGAAGTATGAGATTATCCGCTGCTTTCCTTAAAAACCCGCAATAATCTTTGATAAATCCACCTTGCTTTGGTATACTTAAATTGCATAATTATAGCTATCGAAAACCGGTACTCGCCTGGATAGAGAAGAGAAATAGGCCCGTTGTGAAAATAGGTCGTCTTTGGAAATTTAAGATTAGCGAAGCAGACGCCGGGATGAAGTCGGCGTGGCAGCGGATAAGTAATTATTTTGGAGATACACTATGGCACTTGAAAATAAACTTGGTGTCACCAGCTCCGCCGATCTTGCCCGGGAAGAAGAGCGCATCAGCAAGAAATAGGCGGTAGAACGGTTTGAAAACGGCGTGCTTGACACCCTGCCGGCGGGTAGATTCTCGACCTTGTAGGCGGATGAAGTTGTAGACATTGAGGACATCGTCAACGAGATTACACCGGCAAAAATCAACATTCCTGCCGGAGTGGAAACCGGGAGCTTCTTTGTCCTGCTTGTGGCGCTGAAGAAAAAGGACTTCGATGAAAGAACCGTTGCCACGCTGTCAAAGCTCATTCCGCAGAACATCCTGTTTGTACTCGAATTTGAGGGGCAAAG
>CAKTER010000058.1 GCA_934552695.1 uncultured Eubacteriales bacterium | reverse complement strand
CCTGTAGGTCGGCCTCGGTGGGATAAGCGGCCAGCAGCGCCGCCAGATGCTTCCGGCGAACGCCCTTCTGCTCCGTCAGCCACAGCACCAGACTATCGCTCCACATTGCCATCCCCCCATTTTGCTTCCCGAAAGCAACCCATACTTTAGGGTATCATACCCGCTTTGCCCAAAAATTTCAACTAATTTTTTTTAAGCCCCGGTTAAAATTTATTAAAAATGTTCAAAAAACAGGCCCCTTTCCGCCAGTTTCCCGCAGAAAGAAGCCTGCTCTTTTCCTCAAAACACAATGCAAATCAGGGTGCCGCTGCCCTGGTTCATAATTTTTTCCAATGTAGCCGAAAGCTTGGTCTGGGCCTCCTCCGGCATCCGGTAGGCCTTGCTTTGGATGCCGTCGCTGACCAGGCTGCTCAGGGAGCGGCCAAACAGGTTCAGGTCCCACACCTTTTCCGGGTTCTCTTGAAAGTCCCGGGTCACCTCGTCAATAAAATCCCGGCTTTGTTCCTCGGTGCCTACCAGCGGGCTTACCTCGGTTTCAATGCCTGCCCGGATGAGGTGCAGGGTCTCCCCCCGGGCCCGCAGCCGCACGCCGTACCGGCCTCCCTGCTTAAACAGCTCCGGCTCCTCCAGCGTCAGTTCGTCCAGCCCCGGGCATACCAGCCCATAGCCCTTGCGGCGCACATCCCCCAAAGCCGTTGCCAGCCGGTCGTATTCCCGCTTGGCCCCGGCCAGGGTTTTCAGGGTATCGGCCAGCTGGGCGTCGTTTTCCACCGTCATGCCGGAATTCTCCGAAAGCACCCGGTAAAACAGCTCCGGCGGCAGGTCGGCCTCGGCACTCACACTGCCCTCCCCCGGGCTTTGCCGGGTCAGCAGCACCCGGCGGATGCAGGGGCTATCCTCCAAAGCCTCCAAGCAGCTTCGTACATTCCCCAGCGAATCCAGCCGGTCTAAAACCCCCCGGAAGGCTTCCAGTAGCTGCGTTTTCAGCCAATGTCCCTCCTCCAACGTCTCCACCCAGGTGGGCAGCTGCACCAGCACCTCCCGCACGGGAAATTCGTACAGCAGACGCTTTAAAATTTCTGCGGCTTCTTCCTTTTTCAGCTGGGCGCAGTTCAGGGCCAGAACCGGAGCCCCGTAGGATTCCTCCAGCTCCTCCCGCAGGGCCTGGGTCCCCTCGCCGTAGGGTGTGGTGGTGTTCAGCACAATCACAAAGGGCTTACCAATCTCCCGCAGCTCCCGCACCACCCGCTCCTCTGCTTCCCGGTAGTTTTCCCGGGGGATGTCGGAAATACTGCCGTCGGTGGTGACCACCACCCCTAAGGTGGCATGCTCCCGGATGACCTTTTCCGTACCCATTTCCGCCGCTTCGGCAAAGGGGATGGCCTCCGCCGTCCAGGGGGTATGTACCATGCGGGGCTGCCCGTCCTCCCGATCCCCCTCGGCCCCGGGCACCAGGTATCCCACGCAGTCGATGAGCCGCACCGAGCAGGTTGTGCCGTCGTCCAGCTGGAGGCTCACCGCCTCGTTGGGCACAAACTTCGGCTCGGTGGTCATAATGGTTCGGCCCGAGGCGCTTTGCGGCAGCTCGTCCCGGGTTCGGGCCCGCACGTTTTCATCGGCAATGCCGGGCAGCACACACAAATCCATTAATCGTTTTATAAAGGTAGATTTTCCGGTGCGTACCGGGCCCACCACGCCCAAATAAATGTCTCCGCCGGTTCGTTCGGCAATATCCTGATAAATATCGAAGGTATCCATAGCCCCTCCTCCAGTTCTGTTCTGGCTCCCGTATGGCACATTCTATGCCCGGCTTTCTTACAATATTCTGAATATGCCCCGGTAACGTAGACGGCGGCCCTAAAAATCCGTATATTAGAATAAAACCCCCAAAGGAGGACGCTTATGCTTACGAAGGGAAGGCTTTGGCTTTGCACCGGGCTGTGTGCCATGTTGGCGGCCCAACCGGCTTATGCGTTTCAAAATAACACTTGGACCACGGTCACCGGCTACGAGACCCGGCAGACCTATTACATCGACCGCACGGAGCTGGCGGTGCGCCTAACGGATTTTTATTACCGGCTGAACCCGGCGGGGATGACCCGCACAGAAGCTGCCGCTTATTTTTCGGCACTCCTGGCCCGAGACGGCCGTCCCGCCGCCGAAACGGCCAACCGGCCCATTGGCTCCGGCGAAACTGCCGTGACCAACCGGCTGTTGTGCCGCTGCCTGTATCAAACGATTCTGGCCGCCTATCCCGATTTGCGCTGGGAAGCCGGATGGGAGGCGGTTCTCCCCGGCGACCTCAGCGATTTCGACCGGCAAGCCCTCTCCTTTGCCCTGACCCGGGGGCTTTTAACGGCCAACGCCGACCGCTCTCTCCCTTTGGACGAAAAGCTGACGCTGGGACAGGCTCTGGAAACACTGGACAAGGCATTGGCCCTGGCCCCGGGCTTTGCACCCCTGCCGGAGCCCGCCCCCGCCCAGCCAACCGAATCGGAAACCCCGGCGGAACCCACAACGGCTCAACCGGCAGCTTCCCAGGGAAAAACGGTCTATTTGACCTTTGACGATAGCGTTTCCGAAAACACCCTAAAAATTTTGGATATTTTAAAGAAATATAACGCCAAGGCCACGTTCTTTGTGGCCGGAAAGGGCGATCCGGCCATTCTCCGCCGCATCGCCGCCGAAGGCCACACCATTGCCGTCCACACTCTGACCCACGACTATGCTACCATCTATACCAGCCCCACTGCCTTTTGGGCCGACATCGACGCCGAAGCCGATTATTTGGAGGAGGTCACCGGTACCCGGCCCACCCTGCTAAGGTTCCCCGGCGGCTCCAACAACACCGTCAGCAAGCGCTATGCCGAGCCCTACATTATGCCCACCCTAACGGCGCAGGCTGCGGAAAAGGGATATACCTACATAGACTGGAACGCCTCCAACGGGGATGCTGCGGGGAAGCTGATTCCCAAGGATACGCTGGTACAAAACGCCATTTTCTCCTCCAAAGGAAAACAGAAGGTTATTGTGCTGATGCACCAGACCGCTGCGAAAACCACCACCCCCGAGGCCCTGCCGGAGATTTTGGACTGGTATGTGGCCGAGGGCTACGGATTCGATACCCTGTCCGAAACCTCGTATAACTACCAGTTTAAGCTGAAATAAACCATTTTGATGCACCGTTTTTAGAGCCGAAGCCTGTGGGCAGCGGCTCTTTTTTCTGTTCCCGCCGGGACAAGAAAATGGGACAAAAACAAGCTTTTTCCCATTCCATTTGACAGGAACAGGCACCTTCCCGCCCCTACTGCCATAAGATAGACCATACCCCCATCGTTGGCACAAACCAAAATACAGGGAGGCGATTGGTTCATGCCCGTTTTACCAACCGGCACCACGTCCTATCCGCTGCCGCTTTCTGCCGAAGAAGAAGCCTGCTGCTTGGAAGCCCTGACCCGGGGCGACCGAAAAGCCCGGGACCGGCTGATTGAGCACAATCTGCGGCTGGTTGCACACATTGCCAAAAAATACGGTAGCCTGTCCCCGGAAAACGAGGATTTGCTTTCCATTGGCGCCGTCGGGCTCATCAAGGGGGTGGATTCCTTCGACCCGCACAAAGGCGTTCGGTTTGGATTGATTCAACGAATAATTACAAATTCTGCTTTTTTAAAATTTTTTTGAACGTTATTTTCGCCCATATTTACGCAAATTTCCTTATTTAAAGCAGATTCAAAAGCTAATATTTATAAAAACAGATATTCGTATTGAAAAAACCGGTTATTTTTGATAGAATAAATGCAACTTAGCTTTACACTTTTTTACCTGTTTACAGCGATTCTGATGAGAAGGCGTTTTTGTGGAATCCTATTTTTCTACTATTTTTACAAAAGCCCATTTTTGCCTAAAAAACCGTCTGGGAACAGCACAAAAAATATTCACGACTTTTTGTCCCTTTCGGACATAAAGTCTCTTTTTGTGTAAAGCCAAAATACAGCACTTTGTCACAGCACTACTGCGGTAAAGTGCCCGAGACGGCAAGGGCTAGCCCTTGCTTTCCCGTCTCCAACGGGAAAGCCGCCTCTTTGGCTGCTGTCTCAAAAATAAAACGATAGGGTGAGATGATATGAGTTCCAAAACACTGCTTTACATCATCAAGCGGATTCTGCTGGCCCTGCTGACGGTTTGGGTGGTCATTACCATTACTTTCTTTGTCATGCGGCTCATTCCCGGCGGCCCGTTTATGAGCGAAAAAGCAATCTCCGAGTCCGCCATGCGGGCGTTGGAGGCTAAGTACGGCATGGACAAGCCGTTGTTCGACCAATACCTGACCTACCTGCGGGATGTGGTGACCCGGTTCGACTTCGGCCCCTCCTTAAAGCAACGGGGGCGGGATGTTATCAGCATCATTGCCGACGGCATGAAGACCTCGGCCAAGCTGGGCGTTATCGCAGCCGTTTTGGCGGCGGCGGTAGGGATTGTTCTGGGGGCGGTAGCCGCCTTGCGCCGGAACAAGCTAATCGACAAGGTGATTATGGTTATTACCACGGCCTTCGTTTCGATGCCCTCCTTTATTTTGGGGTCGCTGCTGCTGATTGTGTTTGCCGTTTCCCTCAAGCTATTACCGGCCAACGGGTCTACGCCGCAGGGACTGATTTTGCCAATCATTACGCTTTCCCTCTACCCCATGGCCTACATCACCCGGCTGACCCGTTCTTCCATGCTGGATGTACTGGGACAGGATTACATCCGGACGGCCCGGGCCAAGGGCGTTTCGGGGCGCCGGATTATTTTCGGCCATGCCCTGAAAAACTCCCTCATCCCGGTCATTACCTATTTCGGGCCTATGCTGGCCTACATTGTGACCGGGTCGCTGGTGGTAGAGCAAATTTTTGCCGTACCGGGCATTGGCCGGGCCTTTGTCAACAGCATCACCAACCGGGATTATCCGCTAATTATGGGCACTACCATTGTTTTGGCCACGCTGATTGTGACCATGAACCTTATCAGCGATATACTGTATAAAATCGTCGATCCCCGGATCAATCTGGAATAAAGGAGGCAATCGAATATGAGTAAGAAGCTGTTCAGCCTCCAAATGGATCTGGACGAATTCCTTCCCGCCAGCGACGAGGAAAAGGAATACATGGTAAAAATGCGGCCCTCCTCCACCTTTTTTAAGGACGGTGTGAAGCGGCTGCTGAAAAATAAGGTGGCTACCGTTAGCATGGTTGTCATTTTGCTGATTGCTTTGGCGTCCATCGTCATCCCGCACTTTTGGCCCTACAGCTACGACGCCCAGCTGGGCGTTAAGCCCGGTCAGCCGGTAGACGCCTCGTACAACAACCTGGCGCCCTTTGAATATGGCCGGACCGAGCTGCGGCTGATGGAAGAAGGCGAGGATGTTTTCCCCCACGTGTTCGGCACCGACTCCTCCGGCCGGGATTACTTTATCCGGGTGGTTTACGGTACCCGCATCTCCCTGGCTGTTGGTTTTTTTGCCAGTATCGTGGTGCTCATCATCGGCGTGACCATCGGCTCCATTGCCGGGTATTGCGGCGGAAAAGTCGATTTGGTGATTATGCGTATTGTGGATATTATCTATTCCCTGCCGGATATGTTGATGGTCATTTTGCTTTCCACAGTATTAAAAGGATCGTTGGCCCCTGCCATTACCGGCACCGTATTAGAAAAAATCGGCAGCAATATCATCAGCCTGTTCATTGTATTCGGCCTGCTCTACTGGGTATCCATGTCCCGGCTTATCCGGGGCCAGATTTTGTCCCTGCGGGAGCAGGAATATGTACTGGCCGCCAAGGCCACCGGGGCTAAGGGTAAGTGGATTATCCCCAAGCATTTAATCCCCAACTGCATCAGCGTGGTTATTATCTCCACAGCGCTGCAAATCCCCAACGCCATTTTTACCGAAAGCTATCTTTCGTTTTTGGGCCTCGGCGTCAACGCCCCCATGCCCTCCTTGGGTTCTCTGGCCTCCGACGCCTTAAACGGCCTGACGTCCTACCCCTACCGGTTGGTCATTCCCGCCATTGCTATCTCGCTGATTGTGTTGTCCCTGAACCTGTTCGGCGACGGCCTGCGGGATGCTTTCGACCCGAAACTCAATAATTAAGGAGGTTTGTTTTTATGGCTCTTTTAGAAGTGAAAGACCTGCATACTTCCTTTTTTACCGACGCCGGGGAAGTAAAAGCAGTCAACGGCGTTTCGTTCCGGCTGGAGCGGGGCAAGGTTTTGGGCGTTGTGGGCGAATCCGGCTCCGGCAAGTCCGTTACCGCCTATTCCATTTTGCAAATTTTGGCCGGAACGGGAAAGATTGTATCCGGCTCCATCCAATTCGACGGGCAAGAGCTGGTGAACGCCGGCGAAAAGGTAATGCGTACCATCCGTGGGAACAAAATCAGCATCATTTTCCAGGATCCCATGACCTCGTTGAACCCCACCTACACCATTGGCCGCCAGCTGATGGAAGCCATTTTGCTGCATACCGGCCGCAATAAAAAAGAGTCCTACGACCGGGCGGTAGAAATGCTGACGCTGGTGAATGTGAACGAGCCCGAAAAGCGGATGAAACAATATCCCTACGAGCTCTCCGGCGGCATGCGGCAGCGGGTGATGATTGCCATGGCCCTGGCCTGCGAACCGGATATTTTGATTGCCGACGAGCCCACCACCGCTCTGGACGTAACCATTCAGGCCCAAATCTTGGAGCTGATGAAAACCCTGCAGGATGAGCTGGGGATGGCCATTATTATGATTACCCATGACCTGGGTGTGGTAGCTCAAATGTGCGATGAGATTGTTGTGATGTACGCCGGCTCCATTTGCGAACAGGGCACGGCGGACGAGATTTTTTACAATCCCTGTCACGAATACACGAAGGGCCTGCTCCGCTCCATTCCCACGGCCAAGACCGCCGGGAGCCGGCTCCAGCCCATTACCGGCACCCCCATCGACCTGCTGAATATGCCCAAGGGATGTCCCTTTGCCCCCCGGTGCGATGCCGCTATGCGGGTGTGCATCCACCAACGGCCGGAACGGATGGAGATTAACGAAGGGCATATGGCCTCCTGCTGGATGAACATTAAGGAAGGCATTGAAAACGGCACCATCGTGCTGGAGAAGCCGACAAATCCGGGAGGTGATTCCCATGAGTGAGAACGCAAACCAAACGCCTCTCATCGAGGTTAAGGACTTAAAAGAGTATTTTAACATCAGCATGGGGATGTTCCGCAGCAAGCCCCTAAAGGCCGTAGACGGCGTTTCGTTTTCCATTAACAAAGGCGAAACCTTGGGGCTGGTGGGCGAATCCGGTTGCGGCAAAACCACGGTAGGCCGCACCATTTTGCACCTGTACCAGCCCACCGGCGGCGAGGTATGGTATAACGGCAAAAAGCTGGAGACCCCCGCTGACATTAACGAGTTCCGCAAAAAGGCCACCATGGTATTTCAGGACCCCTACTCCTCTCTGGACCCCCGGATGACGGTTTCCGACATCATCGGCGAGCCGTTGGATATCCACAAAATGTACCAGACCAAAGAGGAACGGCAGGAGAGGATTTTGGAGCTGATGGGCCATGTGGGCCTAAACAGCGAGCACGCCTCCCGCTACGCCCACGAGTTTTCCGGCGGCCAACGGCAGCGGATTGGCATTGCCCGGGCGCTGGCCGTTAAGCCCGACTTTATTGTGTGCGACGAACCGGTTTCGGCCTTGGACGTTTCCATTCAGGCCCAGATCATCAATATGTTCGACGAGTTACAGGAACGGCTGGGCCTGACCTATCTGTTTATTGCTCACGACCTGCTGGTAGTACGGCATATCAGCGACCGGATTGCCGTGATGTATTTGGGCCGTATGGTGGAGCTGGCCGACGCCGAGGAGATTTACGACCGTCCGCTGCACCCCTACTCCCAATCCCTGCTGTCTGCCGTCCCCGTTCCCGACCCGAAGATTGCCCGGGCCAACAAGCGGATTGTTTTGACCGGGGATATTCCCAGCCCCTTAAACGCACCAACCGGCTGCCCGTTCCACACCCGCTGTCCCTATGCCAACGAAGGCTGCAGCGCCTCTATGCCGGAGTTTAACGAGGTATCCCCCGGGCATTTCGTGGCCTGCCACCGGGTAGGCGAGATTAACTAACGCTCATAGCGGCGGCTCTGCTCCGCCGTTTGAGGAATACAGCGAAAAACGACAAGAAAGGATTGAATGCACATGAAAAAGATTTTGTCCCTGCTCTTAGCCGGCGCCATGGTCTTTGGTCTGGCCGCCTGCGGTTCTTCGGACAAGGGCACAACCAAGCCCGATGATGCCGCCAACGAAGCGACCCCCACCTCCATCAATGTCTGTCTGGCCTCCGAGCCCGACACCATCGACCCGGCCTTGAACTCCGCTGTAGACGGCGCCACCTTGACGTCTCACCTGTTCTCCGGCCTGGCCAAATGGGCTCAGGATGACAGCGGCAAGCTGGTCATCGTCCCCGACTGCGCCAAAGAACTGGTAGAAGGTGTTGTCAACGAGGACGGCACCGTGACCTACACCTACAC
>CAKTER010000057.1 GCA_934552695.1 uncultured Eubacteriales bacterium | reverse complement strand
GGTCAAGGGCACAATCCCTCCGGCTTCGCTTTCGCTCAGCCACCTCCCTTCCTCGAAGGGAGGCAAAGGTCAAGGGCACAATCCCTCCGGCTTCGCTTTCGCTCAGCCACCTCCCTTCCTCGAAGGGAGGCAAAGGTCAAGGGCCCAGTCCTTTGCCCCTTGCCCGTCGCCCCCCTTGTGCAAAGGGGGGAAGGTCAGACGTTAGTCTGACTGGGGGGATTGTTAAAAAAGGAAAGCAAAAAGCAAGGGCCAAGGAAGTCCTAGGATTTCGGAGGCGGCAGGCACTTCAGCACCACAGCGGTAAGGGGCCCGGCCACAAAGCCCACGACCCCCAGCAGCTTCCAGCCTAAAAACATGGAAAACAGGGCGGCCAACGGGGAAAGGCCAATCTGGGAGCCTAAAATGCGGGGCTGGAGGAGCTGTCGCACCAGGCTGATGAGCAGATACAGCACCAAATACCCCAGAGCCAGCGGGCCCCGGCCGGAAAGCAACGCCAGGAGGGCGGCGGGCCACAGCACCGCCCCGCTGCCGAAAAACGGCAGGGCGTCCACAAAGGCCGTTAGCAGGGCCAGCCAAAAGGCGTAAGGGGAGTGGAGCAGCAAAAACCCCACCAGGCACAGGCCAAAAATAAAAGCCATAATAATCAGCTGGGCCTTGGCAAAGCCCCACAGGGCGGCAGTCAGCCCGGCAGTAGCCCGGCGGTAGCCCCGGGTCAGCTCCGGGGGCAGGGCCCGGCGGAGGGCGCCAACCAAGGCGTCGTGGTCGGTGGTAAAAAAGAAGGCAGAGAGCAGGGTAAAAATCAGGTTTAGGCACAGGCCGGGGAGGGCCAGCAGCACGTCCAGCGGCAAAAACGGGTTTTCGGCTTTGGTCAGGCGGCCCAGCAGGGATGACCACAGCCGGGCCAGCGAGAAATCGGACTGGGGGCGGAGGGCAGAGGGCAGGCCCCCGGTCAGGCGCTCTACCGCCGCCTCGGCCCGAGCCAGCCAACCCTCCAGTGCCGTCAGATAAGCGGGCAGGCGGGCCTGAAAGGCTACGGCCTCGGCCAACAAGCGGCGGGCCAGGGCCGAAGCGGCCAGCCCCAGCAACAAGGCCAGCAAGGTTAGGGCCAGAGCCGCCCCCAGCCAGCGGGGCAGGCCCAGGCGGGTGGTGCTAAGCTCCACAAAGGGCCGGAACAGCAGGCTGAGCAAAAAGCCTACCGCAAAGGGCAGCACGTAGGGCAGGCAAAACCGGAACAGCAGGTAGGCCCCTGCCAAAACGGCGGCGTAGGGCAGGCAGCGACGCAGCGAGCCGGGAATTGTCATGGGAAATCGTCCTTTCTGAGGCAGCAGTCAAACGGCTTGGTATAGTATATGGGGGAGCCGCCGGGCTGGGCCGGGGGCAGAGGGCGATTTTACGGATTTCTTAAGGTTTTTTTCTTCCTTTTTTCGACAACAGCGGCTATACTGGAAGAAGAGGAGGCTTTTTTGTGGGATATGTGTATCAAAAGGCCCGGGCCAAAATCAACCTGACCCTGGACGTGTTGGGAAAACGGCCGGACGGCTATCACGAGCTGGAAACGGTGATGCAAAGCATTAGTCTGGCGGATACCTTGCGGTTGGAGACCATTGCCCAACCCCGGGTGGTGGTGAAAACCAACCTGCCCTATCTGCCGGTGGATAAACGGAATTTGGCTACGGCGGTGCTGGAAAAGCTGCGGGCGGAGTTTGGGCTCCCCGGCGGGATGTTTTTGCAGCTGACCAAGCACATCCCCGTAGCGGCAGGGCTGGCGGGAGGCAGTACCGATGCGGCGGCGGCCTTGTTGGCGGCCAACAAGCTGTTTGGACTGCGGCTCTCCATCGACGAGCTTTGCCGCATCGGGGCGCAATTGGGCAGCGATGTGCCTTTTTGTATTCGGCAGGGCACCCTGCTGGCCCGGGGCCGGGGGGAGGAGCTGACCCGGCTGCCGGATTGCCCGCCCTTTTGGGTGGTGCTGGCCAAGCCCCCGGTGAGCGTGTCCACGGCGGCCGTGTATCAGGGCCTGCGGATGGAAACGGTGGAGCGGCGGCCCGACACGGCGCAAATGCTGGAGGCCCTGCGGACGGGAAACCGGGCCGGGGTGGCGGCGGAGCTGTGCAACGTGCTGGAAAGCGTCACCCTGCTCAGGTACCCGGTGATTGGGCAGATTCAGGAACGGCTGCGGGCCCAAGGGGCTGTGGGCGTTTTGATGAGCGGGAGCGGGCCCACGGCCTTTGGACTGTTTTTAAGCCAGGGGCAGGCGGCCCGGGCCGCTGAGGCCGTAAGCCGGGAGCTGGGCCTAAAAGAGGTGTTTGTCACGTCTACCTGGCAGCCCGGGGGAGAGGACTAAGCGGAAACCGAAAGCCCCGCCAAAGGGCTTTTGACACCGTCCTTCCCGGCAAGGGGAGAGCGCACCGGTCCCCGAGGCAGTTTGCCTTGAATTTTGTCGAAATATCGGATACAATAAATAGATATAGAAACAACAGCAACGAAACCGAAGGGAGATTTGTTATGGCGCAAAAACCCAAAAAGACCGCATCCAAGCCCCGGTCCTTTGCGGATCTTCCCCGTATGCATGAAGACCCCGCCCCCAAGGCAGCGGCCGCCGTACCGGAACGCCGCAAAGCAGGCAAGGGAACGGCTACCGTTCCGATTGTGCCTGCCCGGAGCCGGGTGCGGCCAAGCTCTCAGCGAAACCGCCGGGGGGGAAGCACCCAGTGGGGGAAGCTGGCCCTGTTTGTGGCGCTGGTGGTAATTGTGGCCGGCGTGGCCGTGGGCCTGACCCGGAAAAACGCCATGATAGTGAGCTTGGGCGAAACGGCCATGGGCACCATCAAAAAAGAGAATATTACGGCCGAGGATATCCAAAACACGGTAGAGAGCCTGCTTGCCACGGAAATGGGAACACAGGTGCATTTGACAGAAGCGGTGGGCCTGACCCCGGTCCATGCCAAAAAGGCGGAGCTGGTCACCCTGGATAGCGTGGTGGCCAAGCTGAAGGCCGAGGCCGGGTATCAGGTGCTGGCGGCGGGCATTCAGGTCAACGGCGCTACGGTAACGGTGGTAGTCAACAAGGAACAGGCCGAGACCCTGCTGCAAGAGATTATCGACGAATATGTGCCGGCGGGGGTGGAGCTGGAATCCGCCGGGTTTACTCAGGATGTGCAGGTGGTAGAGCAGTTTGTGGACGCCGGGGACATTGTTTCGGCAGAAACCGCCCGGGCCAAGCTGACGGCGGGAACGGCCACCGATAAAACCTATACGGTGGCCACCGGCAACACCCTGTACGGCATTGCTACGTCCTATGATATGACGCTGGAGGAGATTCAGGAGAAAAACCCGGGGGTGACCCCCGAAACCCTGCGGGCGGGGCAGGCCCTGACCGTAACGGTGATGACCCCCTATCTTTCGGTAAAAACCGTAGAAAACCAGACCTATGTTGAAAAGCAGGCCAAGAGCGTGGAGTACCGCACCGACAGCAGCCTGGCCAGCGGGGTTTCCAAAGTGATTCAGCAAGGGAAGGACGGGCAAAAGGAAGTGGTGACCCAAATCATCCGCATCAATGGGTTTGTGGAGGAGGAAAAAGAGGTTTCGGCCACCATCACCCAGGAGCCGGTGACGGAGATTATTGCCGTAGGGCCCTAAGCCCGGCCGGAAAACAAAATGAGGATATAAGGCGTTCCCTGGGGAGCGCCTTTGCTTTTGCCGGAAGCTTGGGGCGGCGCTCCCGCAAGAAAGGGGAGAGGGAAAAAGGCGGGAAGAGGCAGGGTAAAAAGCGAGGCTCCCCTGGTTGGGATTTTTATAGAAAAAGCAGGGGCTTGGCAGGCGGAAACACAGGGAAAAAAGCGGATTTATGGCTCACCGGCGTTGACAGATGGCACCGAAGCCCCTATAATAGATTTACTATTCAAAAAAAACAGAATGGCGTGAGAAATATGAATGCGGAACCAATCATCCGGCTGGTTGACCTGCACAAAACCTTCCAAAGCAAATCGAATACGGTGGACGCCCTGCGGGGGATTAACCTGGAGATTGAGCATGGCGAAATCTTTGGGATTATCGGCCTCAGCGGCGCCGGGAAGAGCACGCTGGTGCGGTGCATCAACCTGCTGGAGCGGCCTACCTCCGGACAGGTGATTTTTGACGGGGTAGACCTGTGTACCGTATCCGAAGCCGAGCTGCGGCAGGCCCGGCGTTCCATGGGCATGATTTTCCAGCAGTTTAACCTGCTGATGCAGCGCACGGCTCTCAAAAACGTGTGCTTCCCCATGGAAATTGCAGGGGTGCCCGGCAAAGAGGCCGAGGCCAGAGCCAAAGAGCTGCTGGAGCTGGTGGGGCTTTCCGATCGGGCTAAGGCCTATCCGTCCCAGCTTTCCGGCGGCCAAAAGCAGCGGGTTGCCATTGCCCGGGCTTTGGCGATGAACCCCAAGGTGCTTTTGTGCGACGAAGCGACCAGTGCGCTGGATCCCACCACCACCCGGTCAATCTTGGCTCTGCTGAAGGATATTAACCAGCGGTTGGGCATTACCGTCATCATCATTACCCACGAAATGAGCGTGATTGAAGAGGTATGCCAGCGGGTGGCCATGATTGACGGGGGTGTGATTGCCGAAAGCGGCCGGGTGGACCAGGTGTTTTTAAAGCCGAAAACCGCCGCAGCCCGGCGGCTGGTGTTCCCCGATGGGGAGCGCAGCTGGAACTTCCAGGGGCACCGGTATTGCCGCATTGTGTTTGACGGCAACTCGTCCTTTGAGCCGGTGATTGCCAACATGGTCATGGATTGCAAGCACCCGGTGAATATTATGTATGCCAACACCAAAAACATCGACGGCAAGGCCTTTGGGCAAATGGTCATCCAGCTGCCCGAGGATGACAAGATTGCCGACCGAATGTTGACGTATTTGGGAGAACGGAACGTCCATGCAGAGGAGGTGGCGGATTATGTTCAGCAGCCTGACGCCTAAGGTCGTGGCCATGATCCAGACCGGGGTATGGCAAACCATTTATATGGTGGCCATCTCCTCGCTGCTGGCTTACGCCATCGGCCTGCCTTTGGGGATTTTGCTGGTGGTAACGGATAAGGACGGCATTAAGCCCATGGTCTGGCTCAATAAGCTGATTGGGATTATTGTTAACATCATCCGCTCCATCCCGTTTTTGATTTTTATGGTCGCCGTGATGCCCCTGACCCGGAGCATTGTGGGGACCTCCATTGGCACCAAGGCCACCATGGTTCCGTTGGTTTTGGCGGCGGGGCCCTTTGTGGCCCGGATGGTGGAAACCTCGTTTAAGGAGGTGGACGCCGGGGTGGTAGAGGCCGCCCAGTCCATGGGGGCGACCACTTGGAACATTATTTGGAAGGTGCTTTTGCCCGAGGCCAAGCCCTCGCTGACCCTGGGCTCCACCATTGCCATTACCACCATTTTGGGGTATTCGGCTATGGCGGGTTTTGTCGGCGGCGGCGGCTTGGGCGCCATTGCCGTAAACTATGGTTATAACCGGTACCAGGACGAGATTATGCTTGTCACGGTTGTCCTGATGGTCATTTTGGTTCAGGTCATTCAGGAAGTAGGCATGCGGATTGCCCGGGCCGGGGATAAACGCTTGTAAAAGCGAATAGAACGAGTTTTAAAGGAGGAAAAAGAAACATGAAGAAATTTGTTGCAGCTCTGGTGGCCGGCGTTATGGTCATGGGTGTGCTGAGCGGCTGCTCCGGCAATAAAACCGACGATACCCAGCAAAACAATCAGCAGACCGAGCAGGAGGGCGAAGGAACCGAGGGGGAAGCCACCGAGCTGGTAACCATTAAGGTGGGCGCCACCCCGACCCCTCACGCCGAAATTTTGGAAGCCATTGTGGACGACATGAAGGCACAGGGCTACGACCTGCAGATTGTGGAGTTCACCGACTACATCCAGCCCAACTCCGCTCTGGAGGCCGGGGATTTGGACGCCAACTACTTCCAGCATCAGCCCTACCTGGATTCCTTTAACGAAGAAAACGGCACCCACCTGGTATCCATTGCCGCCGTTCACTACGAGCCTCTGGGCCTGTATCCCGGCAAGACCACTTCTATCGATGAGCTGGCCGACGGCGCTCAGATTGCTGTGCCCAACGACCCCACCAATGAAGCCAGGGCCCTGCTGCTGCTGGAATCTTTGGGCCTGATTTCCATCAACACCGAGGCCGGCCTGAACGCCACCAAGAACGACATCACGGAAAACCCCAAGAACCTGGACATTGTGGAGATTGCCGCCGAGCAGCTGCCCCGGTCTTTGCAGGATGTGGATATGGCCGTTATCAACGGCAACTACGCCATGCAGGCTGACCTGAACCCCTCTACCGACGCTCTGGCCAAGGAAGAGAAGGACTCCCTGGCTGCCGATACCTATGCCAACGTGCTGGTGGTAAAGGAAGGCAACGAGGAGGACCCCAAGCTGCTGGCCCTGAAGGACGCTCTGCTGTCCGAGACCGTGCGGAACTTCATCAACGAGAAGTATGACGGCGCCGTGGTGCCCAAGTTCTGATGAAAGCATAACAAGAAACAAGCCGCCGCTAGCGGCGCCAAGGAGACTCCCCGGGGGGTCTCCTTTTTTTATGTTACAAAAGCAAAGCCTATCTTTTCCGGGGGCCCGTTTTAATAAAAACAACCGCTATCCGGCTGGGATAACGGTTGTTTTTGTTGGGGGTAACCCTGGTGGGGAACGGCGGAGTGACGGAAACGGACGAATCAGGTCGCTTGGGTGCGAGAGGCGGGAGCGGCTTCGTTCCACAGGGTAAAGCCCAAAATCAAGACCCCACCTGCCACTTGCCACAGGGTCAGGGGCTCGCCCAGGACGACAACGGAAACGACCACGGCCACCAGCGGGTCGATGTAGCTGAGGATGGCGGCCTTTTGCCCCGGCAGCTTCGTTAGGGCCGAAAAATACAGGCAATAGGTCATGCCGGTGTGGAACAGGCCCACAATGAGCAGGTTGGCCCAGTCTCGGGTGGTCAGGGTGCCCAGGGTGACGACGCCGGTGAGGGTGACATAGGGGATGAGGATGAGGATGGCGGCCAGCAGCTGCAAAAACGTCCGGTGGATACCCCCTACGTGTTGGATGAATTTGTTCAGCAGGACAACGGCGGCATAGAATACGGCGGAGCAAAGCCCCAGCAAAATCCCCGTTAGGTCGCCGCTGCCCAAGGCCCCGACACCGGTAATCATTACCAGCCCCAGAGTGGACATGGTAAAGCAGAACACCTGCTTTTTGGTCAGCTTCTCCCGAAACAGCAGAGGGCAGGCCAGCGTGACAAGGACCGGGGCAAAGTAGTAGCTGAGAGTGGCCAGGGACACGGTGGTGTATCGGTAGGCCTGAAATAGTAAAATCCAGCTAATGCCCATGGCCACGCCCGAAAGGAGGAGGAGGGGCACTTCCTTTTTAATATGGGCGAAGGGGATGGGCTGTTTGGTGACCAAAAGCACAACGCCAATGAACAGGGCGGCCAAAATGGCCCGGTACAGGGCCAGCTCCCCCGATGAAACCGGGATATTCCGGACAAAGGGCCCCAGTGTGCCGAAAATAGCCATGGACAGGGCAAGGGTACGGGCGGGATGGGCGGTTGGTTTCATACAAATACCTCCAAAACCGGTGGCTGCCGGGTCGTTTGCGTCGGATGAATAGTGTTTAGCATACCACAAATGGAGACCGGGGTCAACGAAAAACCCCCCAAGCCGGGGCCTTGGGGGAACGAGACGGGGGCGAAACAAGGGGGAAAGGAGAACGGGCAAGGGGGCAGCCTACCCCTCCGCAATGGCTTCGGCAGGCAGCGAGCCGGGGGCCGGAGCGGCGCTCCAGCGGCGGCTTAGCTGGCGGAACCGGCGGTATTGCAGGACCAAATCGTACTTCATGCCGGTGTTTAGCCAATCTATGACCAGCCCGAAGCACAGGCATTTGTAGTGCCGCAGCACCACCTGCCGGTCGGCTTCGGAGAGGGGCAGCGTCCCAAACTCCGCTTCGGAAAACTGTTCGATAACGTGTTGGCACAAGGCAAACAGGTTTTGCTCCACCCACTCCCGGTTGGCCGACCGGTAAATGTGCATCACAATGCGCTTGTGCTGTAAGGCCAGCCGGGCGGCGGCAGCCAAGCAATCCTCCAAGGAGTTGGCGCCGATGTTTTGGTGGATAATCCGGTTGGAGACCTCCTGCACAATCTCGGAGAGCAGGCTGGGAATGTCCTCGAAATGGTAATAGAACGAATTGCGGTTTAGGCCGCAGCTATCGGTAATATCCTTTACCGTAATCTGATGGAGGGGCGTTTCGTCCAAAAGCTGTAAAAACGCCTGCTTTAGTAGGTGGCGGGTGGGAGTAGCCATGGGTTTCCTCCTTATGAATGGGGTACGGCGGGGACGGGCAGGGCGGCAATGACGCCGTTGAGCAGCCGGTCGGCCATTTCCAGTAGGGTTTCTTTGGGGAGGGCCATGTTTTGGGTAAACCATTCGGTCACCAGCCCCAGTAGGCCATAGGTCACAAAGCTCAACTGGTAGTCCAGCTGCTCCGGGTCGTCAAAATGGAACCAGGTGCGGGCCATTTCGGCGCCATAGGTGCGGATGAGCTGTTGCAGGCGGGTGGTAAAGCCGCTGGCGTCGTTATTGTTGAACAAAATG
>CAKTER010000056.1 GCA_934552695.1 uncultured Eubacteriales bacterium | reverse complement strand
ATGTTGGGATGGCTGAGCCGGGCCACGGCCTGGGCCTCGGTATGGAACCGCTCCAGCGACGCTTCGTCGTGGATGTACTCTTCCTTTAACACCTTAATGGTGACGGAGCGCCCCAGCCGGGTATCCTCGCCCCGGTACACCACCGCCATGCCGCCCACACCCAGCTTCTCCTCGATGCGATAGCGGCCGTTTAATACCGTACCAATCTCCAAATACAAGGCCCTCACCTCCTGTTCCGAATCACAATGGCCGAAATGTTATCCCGTCCTCCGGCCCGGTTGGCCTCGTCCACCAGCCGGTCCACAATGTGGGCCGTATCCCCGGGCCCGTTCAGCTCATGCTCCATGGCGGCGTCGGAAAGCATCCCCGAAAGCCCATCGGAGCAAAGCAACAGGCTGTCGCCCTCCCACAGCTTTTCGATGATGGTATCCGGCTCGGCCGTCTCCTGGATTCCCAGGGCCCGGGTGATGATGTTGCGTTTGGGGTGGACGCTGGCCTCTTCCGCCGTCAGCTTCCCCTGCCGCACCATTTCCATCACATAGGAGTGATCCCGGCTCAGCTGGGTCAGCCGCCCGCCCCGCAAAAGGTACAGCCGGCTATCGCCGATATGCACGGCATACAAGGTGTTATCCCGGATGGCCGCCGCCAAAAACGTGGTGCCCATCCCGGTCAGCGCCCGGTCCAGCCGGGCCCGGCTATACACACAGTTGTTGGCGTACTGGAGCCCGCCAATCAAAACCTCCAGTACCTCGCTCTCCTCGGTATAGTGGTTCTCCACGTATTCCAAAAACGTTTCGATGGCCAGGGAGCTGGCGACTTCCCCGCCAAAATGCCCGCCAATGCCGTCGGCCACAATATACAAATCCTTTAACCGGCCGGAACCGTCGGAAACGAAGATGGCGTCCTCGTTTTGCTTCCGCTCCCGGCCAATATCGCATTTCCCGATTGCAAACACCTTATCGTTCCTCCTTTTGCGCCGCCAGCGTCCGCCGCCGCAGCTGCCCGCAGGCCGCATTCACATCGCTGCCCAGCTTCCGGCGGATGGTGGTCTCAATCCCCCGCTCCCGCAGGGTTTGGGCAAAGGCCTCCACCGCAGCGGCCGAGCTGGCCAAAAGCCCCCGCTCCTCCACCGGGTTCACCGGGATGAGGTTTACATGGCACAGCATATGGTGCAGCCGCCCCGCCAGCTCAATGGCACAGGCCCGGCTGTCGTTTTTCCCGGCCACCAGCGCATATTCAAAGGTAACCCGCCGGTGGGTAACATCCCCATACTCCTTACAGGCTGCCAGCAGCTCCGGCAGGGGATAAGCCCGGGCCACGGGCATCATCTCCCGGCGCAGCTCGTCGTTGGGCGCATGGAGGGACACCGCCAGCGTAATTTGCAAGCGCCGGGCCGCCAGCTCCCGGATACGGTCGGTGAGCCCGCAGGTGGACAGGGTGATGTGCCGCTGCCCCAAATTCAGGCCCTTGGGGTCGGAAAGCAGCTCAATAAACCGCAGGGTGTTGTCGAAATTATCCAGCGGCTCCCCACTGCCCATCAGCACCAGCGACGACACCCGTTCCCCGGTATCCCGCTGGGCGGCATGCACCTGGGCCATCATTTCCCCGGCCGACAAATCCCGCACCCGGCCCTCCAGCGTAGAGGCGCAAAAGGTGCAGCCCATCCGGCAGCCCACCTGGGTGGATACGCACAGGGCGTTGCCGTAGCCGTAGCGCATCAGCACCCCTTCTATCAGGTTATCGTCCCGCAGCCGGTACAGGTATTTTATCGTACCGTCGCTGGCCGATTCCTCCCGTTTTACAATCTCTGCCTGCCCCAGCGTTTGGGTTTGGGCCAAGCTTTCCCGCAACCCTTTGGGCAGGTTGCTCATCTCTCCAAAGCTTTGGGCGCCCTTGGCCTGCAGCCAGTCAAACACCTGCCTGGCCCGGAAAGCGCTTTCGCCCAAACCGGTCAGGGCCTCGGTCAGCTCCGGCAGCGTCATCCCATTCCAATCCATGGCTTTATCGCTCATCCTTTCGCCTCAGCCGGGCAATGTAAAAGCCGTCGGCATCCTCTATCTGCGGGTAAATGTACCGGTCGTCCCCTTCCCGCTCATAGGGGAAGCTTTGGAGAAACCAATCCACATTTTTCTCGTTTTCCTTCCGGCACAGGGTACAGGTGCTATACACCAGCCGCCCCCCGGGCCGCACCGCCCCGGCCAGCGCCGTTAAAATCTCCCGTTGAAGGGCCACCAGCGCATCGATGTCCGCCCCCGTCCGCTTATACCGCAGGTCGGGCTTTTTGCGGAGCAGCCCCAGCCCCGAACAGGGCACATCGGCCAGCACCCGGTCAAAAGTCCCCCCGGTTTCCGGCGTCGTCGCATCGTATTCCTCGGTACGAATGATGGAAAGCCCCAGCCGGGCGGCGCTTTCCTCCAGCAGCTCCAGCTTGTGAGGGTACAAATCCCGGGCCACAATCTCCCCGGTATTTTGCATAAACTCGGCCATTCGCAGGGTTTTCCCCCCGGGGGCGGCGCAGGCGTCCAAAACTCTCTCCCCCGGCTGGGGGTCCAGCGCCTCCACCGCCGCCATAGCACTTTCGTCCATCACATGGAAGCGCCCCTCTAAAAAGGCAGGCAGCTTGGTCAAGTCCGCCGTATGCTGCAACCGCAAGGCCCCGGCCGCCAAATGCCCGGGCTCACTTTCTACCCCGCTTTGGGCCAGTTCCCGGGCCAGTTCCTCCGGCGTCGTCCACAAGGGGTTTACGGCAACGGTCACCGGCGGCGGCGTATTGTTTTGGGCGCACAGGGCCTCGACAAAGTCCGCCGGGTAGGCCGCCAGCCACAGTTTTATCAGCCACAGCGGGTGGGAATATTGCAGGGAAAGCCGTTCCGCCGTATCCTGCTCCGGCAGCAGCGGGGCTCCCTTTTGCGCCAGTGCCCGCAGTACCCCGTTCACAAACCCGGAAAGCGCCCCCAAGCCCCGGCGCTTTACCAGCGCCACCGTTTCGTTGCAGGCGGCGGAATTTGGCACCCGCTCCATCATCAAAATCTGATAGGCCCCCGTCCGCAGGGCCCCCCGGATCAGGGGCTTCATTTTGCTTACCGGAGTCTTGCTGTAAGCGTTTAAACAAAAGTCCAAATACAAAAGATTCCGCAGGCAGCCGTTGACCACCTGGGTCACAAAGGCCCGGTCGGCCCGGCTCATAGCCCCGTTTTTCCGCAGGGCCTGCCGCAGGGATATGCTATTGTAGGCCCCCTCCTCGGTCACCGCCAGCAGGGTATCCAAGGCCACTTCTCTGGGATTGCTCATCTTGCTTCCTCTGTTTTGGGGGATTTTTTCCCCATTTAAGCATAGTCTCGATAGTCTATTTTACCCCAAAAACCGCCATAAGGCAACGGGGAAAATCGTTGGCAGAAGCTGGAAACAACAAAACGGCATGGCCCTTTGGCCACACCGCCTTGCTTCCGTTCGGGTTTATTCCTCCTCCAGCTTCAGCACGCTCATAAACGCCGACTGAGGCACATCGACACTGCCCACCTGCCGCATCCGCTTTTTGCCTTCCTTCTGTTTTTCCAACAGCTTCCGTTTCCGGCTGATATCGCCGCCGTAGCACTTGGCCAAAACGTCCTTCCGCATGGCGGAAACGGTTTCCCGGGCCACAATTTTGTTGCCAATGGCCGCCTGAATGGGTACCTCAAACAGCTGCCGGGGAATCTCTTTTTTCAGCTTTTCGCAAATCTTCCGGCCCCGCTCCACCGCTCCGTCCTTGTGGACAATAAACGACAGGGCGTCCACCGCTTCCCGGTTCACCAAAATATCCAGCTTCACAAGCTCCGACTCCTGATACCCCAAAAAGCTGTAATCAAACGAGGCATAGCCCCGGCTGCGGGACTTCAGCACATCGAAAAAGTCGTAAATAATCTCGTTTAAGGGCAGGTGATAAACCAGCTCCACCCGGGTCTCATCCAGATAATTCATGCTGATATACTCGCCCCGCCGCTGCTGGCACAAATCCATGATGGGCCCCACAAAATCCTTGGGCAAAAAGATTTCGGCCTTCACCACCGGCTCCTCCATTTTTTCAATCTTGGTGGGGTCGGGCATATTGGTGGGGTTGGAAATCTCCAGCAGGGTGCCGTCGGTCATGTAAATCCGATAGATTACGCTGGGGGCCGTTGTCACCAAATCCAGATTGTACTCCCGCTCCAGCCGTTCCTGGACAATCTCCAAATGCAGCAGGCCCAAAAAGCCGCACCGGAAGCCAAAGCCCAAGGCCACCGAGGTCTCCGGCTCGAAAAACAGGGAGGCATCGTTGAGCTGGAGCTTTTCCAGGGCGTCCCGCAGGTCGGGGTATTTGGCTCCGTCTGCCGGGAACATGCCGCAGTACACCATGGGATTTACCTTTTTATAGCCGGGCAGGGCCTCGGCCACCGGGTTTTCGGCATCGGTCACGGTATCGCCCACCCGGGTATCCCGCACGTTTTTAATGCTGGCGGTGAGGTAGCCTACCTCCCCGGCCTTCAGGCAATCCGCCGAGATGAACCGGCCGGGGCCGAACACCCCCACCTCCACCACGTCGAATTCCTTTTCCGTAGCCATCATCCGGACCCGGCTGCCCTTTTTCACCTGTCCGTCCATCAGCCGCATCAGCACGATAACCCCCTTATA
Source organism: uncultured Eubacteriales bacterium (assembly GCA_934552695.1). Taxonomy (GTDB): domain Bacteria; phylum Bacillota; class Clostridia; order Lachnospirales; family Anaerotignaceae; genus CAKTER01. The sequence continues at coordinate 4,104 of CAKTER010000056.1, read as the reverse complement.
GGGGTCGTATACGCTGTCAAAAATCAGGGCCTTTAACGGGGCGTTTTCATCCCCGGTAGGCGCCGGGATATCGGTGACAATCCGTTCCAGCACCTCTTCGATGTTAATGCCGTTTTTGGCCGAGATACGGGGCGCATCGGAAGCCGGGATGCCGATAATATCCTCGATTTCCCGGATGGCCATCTCCGGGTCGGCGCTGGGCAGGTCGATTTTGTTAATAACCGGCAAAATCTCCAAATTGTTATCCAGCGCCAAATACACGTTGGCCAGGGTTTGGGCCTCGACCCCCTGGGCGGCATCCACCACCAAAATAGCCCCCTCGCAGGCGGCCAGCGACCGGGACACCTCGTAGTTAAAGTCCACATGGCCCGGGGTATCGATGAGGTTTAACATATACTCTTCGCCATCGGAAGCCTTGTACACCAGCCGCACCGCCTGGGCCTTGATGGTAATGCCCCGTTCCCGCTCCAAATCCATATTGTCCAGCACCTGCTCGCTCATTTCCCGCTGGGTCAAAAGCCCCGTGGACTGAATCAGCCGGTCGGCCAACGTGGACTTCCCGTGGTCGATGTGGGCCACAATACAAAAATTCCGAATATGCTCCATTCTGCTCAATCCGATTCCTCCCAAAAAGCTCCGGCTTTTGGCCGGTTTTCTATTCGCACTGCCCGGTCGGACAGACTTTTTCTCACGATATATTAAACCATAGTTTGTCCCAAAAGGAAACCCTTTCTTTTTTGTTAACCAATTCCGACGCATAATTCTTTAAAAGTTTGGTTTTTGTTCACGTTCCGTTCATATTTCCCTGCTACAATGAACTTGTCTTTCGGGGAGGCCCGAAAGACACCCGCCAAAACATCACCCCCCAACAGATGTTTTGCATGAAACCTTAACCCCCAAGCACGGAAGGGCGCCGGCCGCAAGGCTGGCGTCCTTCTCTGTTCGGGGGTATTTTTGTTATGTCATCTTTGTTGTTTTCTGCTGCTTTTATGTCACTTTTTCTTCACGTTTTTATTGATTTTTCCCTCCTCTTACCTTATAATAAGGCTATATTTTATAAATCATTCCCAAGGAGGACGCTCTCCATGCGCATGGAAGACCTGATTGAGAAAAAACGGGACGGCGGCATTTTGTCCCGGGACGAAATAAACTTTTTTATCCGGGGTGTGGTGGACGGCACCATCCCCGACTACCAAACCTCGGCCCTGATGATGGCCATGATGTTCTATCCCCCCGACCATGGGGAGACCCTGGCCCTGACCCAAGCCATGACCGTTTCGGGGGAAATCTTCGACCTTAGCTCCATCCCCGGGCTAAAGGTGGACAAGCACTCCACCGGCGGCGTGGCCGACACCACCACACTGGTGGTCGCCCCGCTGGTAGCCGCCTGCGGCGTACCGGTCGTCAAAATGAGCGGCCGGGGGCTGGGCTTTACCGGCGGCACCCTGGACAAGCTGGAATCCATCCCCGGGCTTTCTGTGGATTTGACCCGGGAACAGGCGCTTCGGCAGGCCCGGCAAATCGGCCTGGTGCTGATGGGCCAAACCGAGGATTTAGACCCGGCCGACCGGAAGCTGTACGCCCTGCGGGACGTCACCGGCACGGTGCGGCACCTGTCCCTCATCACCTCCAGCATCCTTTCCAAAAAAATCGCCGCCGGCACCGACGCCATTGTGTTGGACGTCAAGTGCGGCAGCGGCGCCTTTATGCGGACCCGGGAGGAGGCCGAGGCCTTGGCCAACGAAATGGTAGCCATTGGCCATGCCGCCGGAAAAAAGGTTACCGCCCTCATCACCGCCATGGACCAGCCCTTGGGCCAGTACATCGGCAACTCTCTCGAAATTGAAGAGGCCGTTTTGTGCTTAAAGGGCAAGGCCTCCGGCCCCTTAACGGAGCTGGCTCTGACCTTGGGCAGCCACATGCTGCTGCTGGCCGAGCGGGTGCAAACCCTCACCGAAGGCCGGGGCCTGCTGGAGGACGCCCTGTACAGCGGCCGGGGCTTAGAAAAACTGGCTCAGCTGGTGCAGGCCCAAGGCGGCGACCCGGCGGTTTTGGAGGACACCTCCCGTCTGCCCCACTCCGCCTGCACCCGGGTATTTACCGCCCGGCAGTCCGGCTATTTGCAAGCCACCGACTGCGCCGGGATTGGCCGGGCCGCTCAGCTTACCGGGGCCGGCCGGGCCACCAAGGAGGATGCCATCGACCCCGGGGCCGGGATTATTGTCCACTTCCGGATTGGGGACAAGGTGGAGGTTGGGCAGCCGCTGGCTACCGCCTTTGCCGCTACCGAAGCGATGCTGGATGCGGCGGAGGAGCAATTTTTTGCCTCTCTGACCTTTGGCCCGGTCCCCACCGCCGGCCTGCCTCTGATTTTAAAAACTCTTTCTTCCGAGGTGATCGAAGCATGAAGCGTGCGATTTTAGTGGTTTTGGACAGCGTAGGCATTGGGGAGCTCCCCGACGCCGCCCGGTACGGCGATGAGGGCAGCAACACCCTGTGCAACCTCAAGCAGGCCTACCCGGCTATGGAGCTGCCCCATATGCAGGCGCTGGGACTGGGGAACATTCCCGGGGCCGCCGTGTTGGGCCCGGTGGCGCATCCCACAGGCGGCTACGGTAAAATGGCCGAAAAAAGCAACGGGAAGGACACCACCACCGGCCACTGGGAGCTGGCGGGCATTATTACCGAAAACCCCTTCCCCACCTTTACCGAGACCGGCTTCCCCAAGGAATTTATCGAACAGTTTGAACGGGCCATCGGCACCAAGGTGCTGGGCAACTACGCCGCCAGCGGCACGGTGATTATTCAGGATTTAGGGGACGAGCACCGGCGCACCGGCTACCCCATTGTATATACCTCCGCCGACAGCGTGTTCCAAATTGCCGCCCACGAGGACGTAATCCCCCTGGAGCGGCTGTACGAGATTTGCCAGATTGCCCGGGATTTGCTGACCGGGGACTGGGCCGTGGGCCGGGTGATTGCCCGTCCCTTTATCGGCAACAAAAAAGGCGAGTACACCCGCACCAAAAACCGCAAGGACTTTTCCCTGCCCCCCACCGGCCCCACCATTCTGGACGCCGTGAAGGCCGCCGGGATGACGGTAGCCGGGGTGGGGAAAATCGAAGATATTTTTGAGCACCGGGGCCTGACCCGCTCTACCCACACCCCGGATAACCAAAGCGGTATCCGCCAAACCATTGCCTATACCCAAGAGGATTTTGGCGGGCTCATTTTTACCAATTTAGTGGATACCGACATGATTTACGGCCACCGGAACGACGCGCCCGGCTATGCCAACGCCCTTATGGCCTTCGACGCCGCCCTGCCGGAGCTGATGGACGCCATGAAGCCCGACGATATGCTCATCCTTTCCGCCGACCATGGCTGCGACCCCACCACCCCCTCCACCGACCACAGCCGGGAATACGTTCCCCTGCTGGTGTGGGGCCCGGGGCTTTCTCCCGCCGCTTTGGGGGTACGGGCCACCTTTGCCGACGTGGCCGCCACCATTGCCGACTATCTGGATTTGCCCGACCACTTTCCCGGGCAAAGCTTTTTAAAGGAAGTGCGCCCATGAAAAAAGTAGACACCGCCACCCTACGGGAGGATCCCGGGGGTGGGATTTATCTGGCCGAAAAAACCCTGCAGCCCGCCCTGCTGGCGGCAGGCTTCGCCGGGTTTTTTGCCGCTCTTAAGCTGGGCCGGGTGCTGCGCTCCCGGACGAACCGGCGCTGACCTCTGCTTAACCAGCCGGTTGGCTGTTAAGTCCCAACGTCACTGTCCCTGCAAACATCAAAAAAGGAGATGCAACATGAGAAAACGTATCTTAAGTATCCTCCTCAGCGTAGCCATGGTACTGGCCCTGCTGCCTGCCACCGCCATGGCCGAGGACGGAGAAAGCACCACCCCTCCAAAAATTCGGATGGGCTCCACCACTCTGGAAACCGGCGATTATGTCCCCGCCACCGGTAGCAATTCCCAAGATCGGGGCGTGGATAAGGTCACCGAAATCCCCGATGACGGCAACTATCTGCACTACGAGAAAGAAACCGGCGTGCTGACCGTGTATGGCACCGTAATTGTGAGCACCGAGGGGCCCGCCCC
>CAKTER010000055.1 GCA_934552695.1 uncultured Eubacteriales bacterium | reverse complement strand
ATTTTGGAACTCCCGCCGGGAAAAAGTGACAGAAGCCGCCTGCCGCAAAGGGTTACATAACGGGTTCTGGGCGCCGGTAGTCAATTTTACAAAATGTTCGGAATGCCCCGTTTTTCGCCATCCTGGCCCCGGCCCCGGATTTTTGAAAAAAACGGGCGGTGGGGAGAAAAATCGGTGGATAATGTGGATAACTTTGTGGATAACCTATTTTTGTGGGGTTGCGGCGGTGGAAAAGGAAGGGTTTTCCACTTGGGTTATCCACCGGCCTGTGGAAAAGGAAATTTGCAAATTTACATAACATTGGGTTGGCCGGTGCAACCGGGGAAACTCTGGTGTATTTACACAGATTTGAAAAATGCAAGGCAAAATAGTTCACAAATCCGGAGAAAATTGACCGAACCGAACTGAAATGCTTTCACACAGTAAAATTTTCATACGGTGAAATTTTGGCGCTTTAAATTTTTGTAGTTTAAATGGCTGCAAATCCTTGACATTTTGCACGTAAGCTTCTAAAATAAGGAACAATAATAGAAAAAACAAAGATCTTGGTTCAGGGGAGGTTTTTTTGATGAAATTCTGGAAGAAAACGGCGGCGCTGGCAACGGCGGCGGTCATGGTGCTGGGCCTGGGGGCCTGTAGCAAGTCCGATTCGAGCAACACGTCCGACAACGATACGAAGCAGGAGGAGCCGGCCGGCGGGGAGGAGGATGCCGCTTCTGGCGAGCCCCTCAAGATTGGCGTAATCCAGTACACCGAGCACGTGGCGCTGGATTCTGCTTATGAGGGCTTTGTGGCGGCCCTGGCCGACGGGGGCTACAAGGACGGCGAAAACATCACCATCGACTTCCAAAATGCGCAGGCCGACCAGTCCAACCTAAAGACCATCAGCCAGCGGTTTGTAAACAACGGCGAGGATTTGATTTTGGCCATTGCCACCCCGGCTGCCCAGTCCATGGCGGCCGAGACCACCGAAATCCCCATTTTGGTCACGGCGGTCACCGATTTGGTAGGGGCCTCCCTCATCGAGGATAACGAGGCGCCCGGCACCAACGTGTCCGGCACCAGCGACCTAACGCCTGTGGCCCTGCAATTCGACCTGCTGCAGGAGATTTTGCCCGAAGCCAAGACCGTGGGGATTATGTACACCTCCAGCGAGGTCAACTCCGAAATTCAGGCGAAAATCGCCATGGAAGCCGCCGAAGAACGGGGGCTGGCCTACGAGGTGGGCACCGTCACCAACATCAACGACGTCGCCCAGGCCGTGGCCTCTCTGGCCGATAAGGTGGACGTGATTTATATCCCCACCGACAACGTGCTGGCCAATGGCATGGCCAATGTGGCGGCCCTGACCAACGAGGCCGGGGTTCCCGTTATCGTAGGCGAAGCCGGTATGTGCCAAAACGGCGGCCTGGCAACGGTGGGTATCGATTACTACAAGCTGGGGTATCAGACCGGGCAAATGGCCATCCGCATTTTTGAAGGTGCCGATATTTCTGCCATGCCGGTGGAATATGCTTCCGATGCGGCGGTGGGTGTGAACGAGACCACGGCCAAAGCCCTGGGGATTGAAATTCCCCAAAGCGTGCTGGATCGGGCGGTTGACGTGTATACCGACTGATTTTTGCAGGTTGGAACAACGAATTTTGCCATACACAGGGCAGGACTCCTCTGCCCTGTGTCTTTTCTATGATTGGCAACTTGCCGGCGGGCGGGGCTGTATGGGCTGCGCCCGGGAAACCGCCGCCGTAACCCGGCGGCCAAAACTCTGAGAAAAGGTGGACGGCTGTATGTCGCTGAATTCAATTTTAGGTGCGATTGCCCAGGGGCTTCTCTGGTCTATTTTATCGTTAGGCGTGTTTGTAACCTATCGGATTTTGGACTTTTCCGATTTGTCCACCGAGGGCTCCTATCCGTTGGGAGCGGCGGTGGCGGCTACGCTCATTTTAAAGGGGATAAACCCCTTTGTGGCCACGCTGGCGGCGGCCGGAAGCGGCGTACTGGCCGGGCTTTGTACGGGGCTGCTGCACACCAAGCTGCGGATTCCCGCCCTGCTTTCGGGGATTTTGACCATGACGGGGCTGTACTCCATTAACCTGCGGGTTATGGGCAAGGCCAACCTGCCCCTGCTAAAGCAAAGCACGGTGCTGACCCTGGCGGCGGATGCCTTCGGGGTGAAGCCTACCCAGGCGGCTATGATTGTCGGCGTGATGGCGGCCATTGTGGTGATTTTGCTGCTGTGGGCCTTTTTCTCCACCGAGCTGGGGATGGCGGTACGGGCCACCGGCGATAACCCGGATATGATTCGGGCGCTGGGGGTTAATACCAACCGGATGAAGATTTTGGGGCTGATTATTGGCAACGCCCTGATTGGTTTGGCCGGCGGGCTGCTGGCGCAGTACAACGGGTATGCCGATGTGGGCATGGGTACCGGTACCATCGTTATCGGGCTGGCCTCGGTTATCATCGGCGAGGTGCTGTTTGGCCGCACCAGCGTGCTGCGGAGCATGGTTTCTGTGGTGCTGGGCTCCATTTTGTACCGGATTGTTATTGCTTTTGTGCTGGATCGAGGGCTGGTGCCTACCGATTTGAAGCTGCTGACCTCCATTGTGCTGGCGGTGTGCCTGTCCCTGCCCATTGTGAAGGACGCTTACAACAAGGCCATTTCCCGGCGCAACCGGGGAAAGGAGGGGACGGCCCATGCTTAAGGTCGATGCAATCACCAAGGTGTTTTTACCCGGCACGGTGAACGAAAAAGTGGCGTTAAACCAGGTGTCGTTTGAGCTAAAGGCGCAAGACTTTGTGACGGTTATCGGCGGCAACGGCGCCGGGAAATCCACCACCCTGAATGCGGTGGCGGGGATGTTCCCGGTGGACTCCGGCTCCATCCAGATTGACGGTACGGATGTGACGGGGCTGCCGGAGCATAAACGGGCCAAATACATTGGCCGGGTGTTTCAGGACCCCCGGCTGGGGACGGCCCCCAACATGACCATTGAAGAAAACTTAGCCATGGCCTATCGCCGGGGCCAGAGCCGGGGGCTGCGGAAGGGCGTTACCGCCGAGGAGCGGAAGCTGTTCCGGGAGCTGTTGACCAGCCTGGATTTGGGACTGGAAAACCGGATGAGCACCCGGGCGGGGCTGTTGTCCGGCGGCCAGCGGCAGGCGTTAACGCTGCTGATGGCTACCATGACCCACCCCAAGCTGTTGTTGCTGGATGAGCATACGGCGGCGCTGGACCCCAAAACCGCCAAAAAGGTGCTGGAGCTGACGGAAAAGTTTATTACCGAGGACAAGCTGACAGTTTTGATGATTACCCACAATATGCGGGATGCCCTGCGGTATGGCAACCGGATTATGATGATGCACGAGGGGCAGGTGCTGCTGGACCTGCCAGAGGAACAAAAGAGAAATCTGGAAGTGGCCGATCTGATGAAGCTGTTTGAGGAAGCCAGCGGCGGCGGAGACGGCGCGCTCAGCGACCGGATGCTGTTAGGCTGAAACAGGCGGCGTGACCCAAGGGGCCATGCCGCTTTGCTATAAGCAGCCAAAACCGCTGCCTCCAAAGCCGGCCCGGGGGCTATGACAGGAGGGGCAGCGGGCGGGGACGCTGCGGAGGACCGAACCCCCGGTTTTGCAGAGGGAGCTTGCAGAAACGAAGGGAAAACTCCCGGAACCCGGGAGCCCCAAAGGGAGGTTGTTATGGCAAAGGCATACGAATACTTTTCGCATCGGGCTTGCGAGTTTTTTCCCTGTCATCCCGGGGCCGACCCCCAAAACTTTAATTGCCTGTTTTGCTTTTGTCCCCTGTACTTTTTGGGGGACGCCTGCGGCGGGGCCTTTACCCGGCTGGAGGACGGGACAAAGGACTGCTCGGCCTGCTTGTTTCCCCACCGGCGGGAAAACTATGGGGCGGTGCTGGCCCGGGTGACCGAGGCCATCCGGGAGGAAGGATCGAAAGCAAAACGGGAGGCGAAGAAAATGGAAATTCGGACGGCGCAACCCGAGAATCTGGCGCAGATTGCTGCGGTGGAAGCGGCCTGCTTCCCTCCGGCCGAAGCGGCGACCCCGGCGGAGCTGGCGGAGCGGCTGGCCCGGTATGCCAACCATTTTTGGCTGCTGTGGGCGGGAGAAACGCTGGTTGCCTTTGTGGACGGGATGGTAACGGATGAGCCGGACTTGACCGACGCCATGTACCAGCGGGCCGATTGGCACAACGAGGCCGGGGCCTGGCAAATGATTTTTGGGGTGAATACCCTTCCGGACTACCGCAACCGGGGGTACGCCGGCCGGCTGCTCCGCCGGGCCATTGCCGACGCCCGGGCCCAGGGCCGGAGGGGGCTGGTGCTGACCTGTAAGGAACGGCTGCTCCCCTACTATGCCGGGTTTGGGTTTGTGGATGAGGGCGTGAGCGAAAAGTCTACCCACGGGAATGCGGTGTGGCACCAAATGCGGCTGACGTTTTGAGGGGATGGGAGCAAACGCAGGGGGAGGCAAAGCCTTGGTTTTTGGCTTAAAAAAAGTCCGGACAGACCGTTTTAGGCGTCTGTCCGGGCTTTGTTATGTTTGGGGTGGCGCTTATTCTTCCTCGGGGGCATCGGTTTCGGCAGCGTATTTCTGATTCCGCCGATACAGCAGGGTCATCAGGCTGTCGGTCAGGTGGACGTTTTCCACCTCCACCGTTTCGGGCAGGTGCAAATCCACGTTGGAGAAATTCCACACCCCGGTCACGCCCCAGTCCGCCAGGGACTTGGCCACCTTCAGGGCCTGGGAGCGGGGCACCGTTAAAATGGCAATGTCTACCGGATGGCTTTTGCAATACTCCTCCATGTTGTCGGCATCCATCACCTCAATCCCCCGGATGGTCATGCCGATGAGCTTGGGATTGACATCGAACACGGCGTCAATCAAAAAGCCCTGCTTTTCAAAGTTGGTGTAGTTGACGAGGGCCTGGCCAATGTTGCCGCCGCCCACCACAATCAGGTGATAGTCCTTGTTCAGGCCCAAAATCTTTTTCATTTCCTGATACAGGTACTCCACGTTATAGCCGTAGCCCTGCTGGCCAAACCCGCCGAAATTGTTTAAATCCTGACGGATTTGGGAGGCGGTAATGTTCATTTTTTTGCTCAGTTCCTTCGAGGAGATGCGGGTAATATCCTTTTCCAGCAGCTCGCTCAGGTAGCGATAATAGCGGGGAAGACGGTTAATAACTGCCGATGAGATTCTTTTTGGATTTTCCATATGGGCACCCCTTTTAGTGGAAACTTATTGTCTTTATTATATCATGGATTGCAATTTTTTGTCAAACTATTTTTGTTTGAGAAAATAACTTTTTTGCCCAACGGCCCGCTGTTCCGCCGGAGGAAGAGGGGTGGCAGAGGGCGGGGTTTTGTGGTATCATAAAAACAATAGTCCGATGAGGAGGATTTTTATGGTACTATCGTGCAAGGACGTGTGCAAGGATTTCGGCGCAGAGCCGGTGTTACAAAATATAACGTTTTCCCTGGAGGACAAGGAGAAGGCGGCGCTGGTGGGGGTGAATGGCGCCGGGAAAACCACCTTGGTGCGACTTTTGGTGGGGGAGCTGGCCTACGACAGCGGTGCGGTGGGGATGCCCCCGGCGGAGGACTTTGGTTACCTGCCCCAGAACGCCGCCTTTGAAAGCGCCCGGACGGTGGCCGGGGAACTGCTTTCGGTGTTCGAGCCCCTGTTTGCCATGGAGGAGGAAATGAAGACCCTGGAGCATGGGATGGCGGGGCTTTCCGGCCGGGAATTGGCCGACTGTATGGCCCGGTACGACCGGCTGCGGGCGGCCTACGAGCAGGCCGACGGGTATTCCTGCCGGAGCCGGGCCAAGGGCGTATTGCGGGGGCTTGGGTTTACCGACGAGGAGGGGGAGCGGCCCATGACCACCCTTTCCGGCGGGCAAAAGACCCGGGTGGCGCTGGGCAAGCTGCTGCTGCGCTCCCCCCGGCTGCTAATTTTGGACGAGCCGACCAACCATTTGGATATGGAGGCCATCGGCTGGCTGGAGGACTATTTGCGGGGGTACCCCGGGGCGCTGCTGCTCATTTCCCACGACCGGTACTTTTTGGATAAGACCGTGACCAAGGTGATTGAGCTGGAAAACCGGAAGTGCCGGGTGTTTCACGGCAATTATTCCGCCTATACTGCCCAAAAGGAAGTGCTGCAAAAAACCCTGTGGAAGCAGTACAACGACCAGCAAAAGACCCTGCGCCACGAGGAGGAGGTTATTAAAACCCTTAAGTCGTTTAACCGGGAAAAGTCCATTAAACGGGCGGAAAGCCGGGAAAAGCAGCTGGCCAAGATTGAGCGGCTGGACCGGCCCGAGGCGGCCCCGGAACAAATGCGGCTGACCTTGGACCCGGCCATCGAAAGTGGCAACGATGTGCTGCACGTTGAAAAGCTGGCCATGGGGTTTGGAGAAAAGCACCTGTTCGATGGAGTGAACATCGACATCCAGAAAGGGGAGCGGGTGGCGCTGATTGGCCCCAACGGCGTGGGCAAGTCCACCCTGTTTCGGATTTTGATGGGACAGCTGTTGCCGGAGGATGGGTACTTTAAGCTGGGGACCAATGTGCGGATCGGCTATTACGACCAGGAGCAGCGGTTTGTAAACGGCAGCAAAACCGTGTTGCAGGAGGTGGCCGATACCTACCCCACCTTGACCGAGGGGGCCATCCGCAACGTGTTGGCGGCCTTTGTGTTTACCGGGGACGATGTGTTTCAAACCATCGACACCCTCAGCGGCGGCGAGCGGGGGCGGCTGTCGTTGGCGAAGCTGATGCTTTCGAAGGCCAACTTTTTGCTGCTGGACGAGCCCACCAACCATCTGGATATGTTCTCGAAGGAGATTTTGGAGGATGCGTTGAACCGCTACACCGGCACCGTCCTCTACATTTCCCACGACCGGTATTTTATCAACAAGACCGCCCAGCGGGTGCTGGAGCTGTTGCCCCATGGGGTTAAGGAATATTTGGGGAACTACGACGATTATTTGGCCCGGCGGGAGGTACAAACGGCCGAAACGGCGGCGGAGACGGCGCCCACGGCCCAAAAGCTGGACTGGAAGCGGCAAAAGGAGCAGCAGGCCGAGGAGCGGAAAAAGGCCAATGCGCTGGCCCGGGCAGAAAAGGCCATTGCCGAGACAGAGGCGGAAATCAGCCGGCTGGAGGCCCTGCTGATGCAGGAGGAGGTGGCCTGCGATTCCGGCCGGGCGGCGGAGGTGTATGCCGAAAAGACGGCACTGGACGAAAAGCTGCTGGAGCTGTACGAGCAGTGGGAGGCCCTGCAAGGCTGAGAGAAGGGCCGAAGGCGGGGAAGCAAAAAGCGGAAATGCGGACATATAAACGGCAAGAACAAAAGCCGGGGCTAGGCTTTGGGCAAGGAGGACGGAGATGAAGCGGAAAGGGCTTTTTACGGGGATTTTGGTGGCGGCGCTGTTTGTGGGGTACTTTGTGGCCCCCGGGACGTTTAAAAACGGGGCGGCGGTAACAGACTATGCCGTTTCGGCAGACGGGACGGAAATCACGCTGGAGCTGGCTGCTTCGGATGGGCTGGGGGCTTTGCGGAAGGCGACGGTGTCCCAGCAGCAGGGGGGCAAGCTGTATGTGGATTGCTACCGGGCCTTTGGCGGCTTCCATGGAACCATCGGGGCCAAAGACCGGTTTACCCTGCCCCTGGCGGCGGACACCGAAGTTATTGCCCTGTACCGGAACGAAAACGCCTATCAAACGGTTTTGGAAAAGGACGCCGCCGGGAACTGGCAGCGGGTGGCGGAGTAGCGGATAGAAAAAAAGAGCCGATCCCAAAGGGGACGGCTCTTTGTGATATAAACCGGAAAACCGGTGAGAAAGCCTTATTCCGCCTCTTCCGGGGCACCCTCCGCCCGCAGGCTGTGCAAAAACTGCTGGGCCGTCCGGGGGGAGCGGCCATTTTTTTGCAGGGCAAAGGCTTCGGCCTGCCGGTGGAGCTGGTCGGCGGGGAGGGTGACGCCCTGCTCTGCTGCCAAAGCGTCCACAATCGCCAAATACTCCTGCTTGGCGGGGACGGAGAAGGGGATGGCCAGCCCAAACCGGTCGGCCAACGAGGTTAGGGTGTCCCGGGTCTCTCGCACGTTCACGTCGTCGCCCTGCCGGTCGGAAAAGGTCTCTTTGATGAGGTGCCGGCGGTTGGAGGTGGCATACACCAGGGTATTGGCGGTCTTTTCGTTCATACCGCCCTCCATAAAGGCCTTGAGCGCCATGTATTCGCCGGTTTCCCCGTCGAAGGTCAGGTCGTCCATAAACAGGATAAAGCGGAACGGGCTGTGGGCCAGCCGGGGATAGACCTTGCCAAAGGACGCCACCTCCCGGGAGGGGAAGGCGATGATTTTTAACCCCTGGGATGCCAGCTCGGCACAAACGGCCTGAATGGTGGAGCTTTTGCCGCAGCCCTTGTCGCCGTAGAGCAAAATGTTGTTGGCCTTTTCGCCCCGTAAAAACGACAGGGTGTTTTTCAGCACGGCCTCCTTTTGCCATTGGTAGCCCTTTAAGTCGGCCAGCCGCACCGTGGCCGGGGGAATGGGCCGCACGTCCCCGTTTTCGAGGACAAAGGCGCTACCCCGGGCAAAGTAGCCAAAGCCCTGGGTTTGGTATAGGGTTAGCAGGTCGTTGGCGGTATGCAGGGCCATGGGGGCGACGGCAAAGGTGGGCAGGCAGGCCAGGGCCGGGGCATAGGCCGCAAAATGCCGGGTGGCCCGTTCCAGCAGCAGAGCCGGGGTCAGGTTGGCCAGCTCCTGCAAAATGCGGAGGTCGGCATCCCCGGCGGCCAGCAGCGGGGCGGCCGGCGTTTGCCCGGTGCGGACGCATTCCGTCAGCGGGTTTTCATCCCACCATAGAGCCCGGTCCAGGGC
>CAKTER010000054.1 GCA_934552695.1 uncultured Eubacteriales bacterium | reverse complement strand
GCGCTATTGCCGGGGACGGCGATGGCCTATGTTGACCCGCCGCAGGTTATTCAGATATACAATGCGGATGGGAAAACCATACGGAAACTGCAGGACGGCCAATATCTGGCCGATAACGAGGAAAGCACAGAGCCCAAAGACTATGTAGAGGGCGATAGCTATGTTATCTATTACGCCGATAATACCCTGACCTTGAACGGGTACAACGGCGGGATGATCGAGGTGGGCGCTCCCAAAGGGAAGACGTTGACGGTTGAACTGGTGGGGGATAATAACACCATTACCGCCACACAGTCGGGACAGTCGTCGAAGACAAGCCAAAGATATCGGAACCCTCTGGTGGGGCTTTCCACGTCTTCCCGTGGTAAAATTCAAAGCAATTCCGGCTTTCCATTCCATGACGGTGTAAATCCGCTGGTCATTGAGGGGAGCGGCTCCTTGTCCATTAATTTGGATGGCAGTGGAGAGTCCAACTCGGAGAATAATGCCAGCGTTAATGCCTATGGCCTGGCCGGTAATCGTATTACGATCACCGACAAGGCAAACGTGAACATCCATGTTATTGTGGATTCCTCGAAAATGGATAATCCGGTGGCAAAAGGGATTTATGCCGGTTATGGTGTTACGGTAGACAGTGAAGGAAAGCTGGACGTTACAGCAGAAGTGAAGGATGACGAGGGCCGAACTGGTCGGGCCTGGGGTATTCACACGACAGCCGGTATGGTTTCCCTCAGCGGTGGCGAGAAAACCGTTCAGGCTCTGCATACCAGTGAGCAGTGCGATAACCGATTCACCTGGGGTATTGTCAGTGAGGGGTGGTGGACTTACGACCGCAAAACTATGCCTACCAGTGGCTGGGTACAGGTGAAAGACTGTAGCTTAACTATCAACTCCAGCACGTACGGCATTGTAGCCAGACAATCGACTTTAACAGATGATTCTACCCGGGAATCCTATACTACTTTATATCCGGAGGGTGGTCGGATTGTATTCGACAATGCTACGGTAACCATGGGAACTTCGACAAAGGGAAGGTGGACTTTCGGGGAGGTCATTGGACTGCACACCGAAGGGGGATACCATGGCAATAACGAACCCGATATCATCATTCAAAACAGTATCCTGACGATAGGGGACGAAGGTACTACTGGGGACTATACCTATGACCGGGGTATTTACAGCGAAAACAACGGTATTTTGATTCAGGACAGCCAAGTAGACATCTATGCTAATACGGCTGCGCTGGACATCGGTGCGGCCGACGGTTCGGATTATGAATCGACCTATGGTATCAACATCTCTGGCGGTTCCATTGCTAACCTGAAAACCTTTGGTGCTGTCACTTCCAGCGCTCAGGCGGCACCTATCCGCACGGCTTCGACCATGGCTGCGCTGAAGGAAAGCCCCATTAACGTGATCGACCTGAGCCAGGGCGGCAGCGTTACACTGGAACGGACGGCCGATGCGAATGATGAGGTGTCTGGTGATTTGCTGCCCGTTGTGGGGTATTTGTTTGAGGGTGGCCATACCATTTGCTCGGATGAAGCGAAGGCTGTCCAGCATCCCAATGACGACAATGCAGCTTTGTATTATACGAGCCAGAGCGGCTATACGCAGACCTTTAAATACACTTCGGATACCAAACTGACCTTCCGGGATAGTGCGGACTACGACATTCCCGGCGGCCCGGCGGAGAAAGACATTACACCTATCGATTTGACGGGGGCTATTACCATTGCCGATGGAAAAACCGCCACCTTTAAGTTGGAGAATGGCCCCGACTGGCTGGAAGTTTCTGAGGATGGCCAGATTACCGGTACCCGTCCGGCGGTTCCTGCCGCAAAAATGACGGCCAAAATTTCGGTGACCGACGGCACCACGACCAAGAGCATTTGGATCAACGTCGGTGCGGTGACCAAACTGATTTATACCAATAACGGCGAATTAGATGTTCCTTCTGGTGGTGTGAGAGACAGTATTAAGTATATTGTCATCAGCAAAACTGTTTCGGGGGGCGTAGAGCCCTACAAGTTTGAGTTGGTGGATGCCCCCAGTTGGCTTTATATTGATCCGTATAAATACACGGAAGGTACTTTAATGAGAGGGACTCGGCCCCGTACTCCTGCGGCTGCGACTACATTTACTATCCGCTGCACCGATGCGGTGGGCGATGTGGCTGAAATTACAATCCAGGTAGGCGAGGTCACCGGGCCTTTGACCGCCAACGTGCCCGATGATGTAGAAATTCCGACCGACCTGATTAACGTACCCATCGAGGCGATAGATGCATCTAAATTTGTGGCTGGTGGTCGGGCCCCTTACAAATATAAAATTACAGAGGGCCCTGTCTGGCTGAATGTAGATGAAAACACCGGCGTTGTGACCGGTACCCGTCCCAACAAGTATTTTGCCGATTCGGTTTTGAAGATTCAGGTGACTGACAGCCTGAATGCTACGACCACGATGAGCATTGATGTGAACCGGGTTCTCACCCAGTGGCCGGCGCTGAACTTTGAAAACACGGACGGCGCTGCCAACATCCCCGAGGGCCATTCCGGTGAGGCCATTACCTCCATCCGGCTGTCCCGGCTGGCCAGCGGCGGCAAAGCACCTTATACTTACAGCAGCGTTTCCGGCCCCAATTGGCTGAGCGTGAACGAAACCACCGGCGTTGTGACCGGTACCCGTCCTGCCGATGCGGCGGCGGCTACTACCGTGACCTTCCGGGTTACCGACTCGAAGAATCAGCAGAAAGACATGACGGCAACGGTGGGGGCGGTCATTGCCCAGCTGATGATGGAAAATAACGATGCCTATGCCGTTCCCAAGGGCCGGGTGGGCAAGGCCTTAAAGGCTGCCATCGACGTCAGCCAGGCCGCTAAAAACGGCAAGGCCCCCTATACCTTTAGCCTGGTGGATCCCGACAGCACCTGGCTGACCATCACTCCCGACGGGAAGCTCAGCGGCACCCGTCCGGCGGAAGAAGCCGCAGCAACGACCGTTCAGGTTCGGGTGACCGATGCTGAAAACACGACGGCGGACATGGAGATTCCCGTGGGCGAAGTGGTGCTGCATATGCCCGAGCTGATCATTCAGCTGGATGCCAACGGCGGCGAGTGCGAGGCGGCTGCTTTGCAGACGGTGGATCAGGTGCTGACCGATCTGCCCAAGCCTACCCTGTCCGGGTATGTTTTTAACGGCTGGTTCACCCAGGCCGAGGGCGGCGTACAGATTACCGATACCTACGAATTTGAAGAAAATACGACGATTTTTGCCCACTGGACGAAAGAAGCCCCGGTGATTCCCAGTGGCGGTGGCGGCGGTGGGGCCAGTGCGGCCCGCACCTACCCGGTATCGACCCCCAGTGGCATTGCCGGCGGCAAGGTTGGCGGCGACTTTAAAAATGCGGTGGCCGGTACCAAGGTGACGCTGACGGTAACCCCCGACGAAGGGTTTGAGCTGGCGGGGCTGAAGGTTTTGGACGAAGACGGCAAGGCCCTGCCGGTGACCGATTTGGGTAACGGCAAGTACAGCTTTACCATGCCCAGCAGCAAGGTAACGGTACAGCCTGCCTTTGTCCAGAGCAAGACCAACGAGGACGCTGATAAGCCCTTTGGCAGCGGCGAAACCTTTACCGATGTGACCGAGAAGGATTACTTCTACCGTGCGGTGGCCTGGGCCGTTGAAAACGGCATTACCGGCGGGCTGGGCAACGGCCTGTTTGGGCCCAATGCCCCTTGCAGCCGGGCGCAAATTGTAACCTTCCTGTGGCGGGCTGCCGGGTCCCCTGCGCCCAAGACCACCCAGAATCCCTTTACCGATGTGAGCGCCGACCAGTATTACTATGCGGCGGTGCTGTGGGCGGTGGAAAACGGCATTACGTCCGGCACCACGGTGACTACCTTTGGCCCGGAGGATACCTGCAACCGGGCGCAGGCGGTGACTTTCCTGTTCCATGCTTTGGGCAGCGAGGTGGAAGGCGGCCAGAGCTTTGGCGATGTGGCTACCGATATCTGGTATGCCAAGGCCGTACAGTGGGCTGTGGCGAAGCAGATTACCGCAGGGGTAGGCGGCGGCTTGTTTGGGCCGGATATGACCTGCACCCGGGCTCAGATTTTGACCCTGCTGTATCAAGCTTATCAGAACAAATAATTTCGTGTAAAAATCAGGTACGAAACCCGTCCTCTGCCACTGGGCAGGGGGCGGTTTTTTATAAGGGGAAGCATGGGAAAGGGACCGGCGTTCTTCCGGGGAATCGGATGCTTGACCCGAAGAAGAAACCATGCTAAAATGTTAGTTATAGCTAACAAATAAAAATACCCCTGTTCGGTTTTCCCATAAGGGGAGAAAGATAGCGGGGGATAAGGAGGAGACATGGCGCAGGAAGTGTTGGTGGGGATACTCATCCCCTTTTTGGGTACGTCGCTGGGTGCAGCGTGTGTGTTTTTTATGAAGGGCGGGCTGAAGCGGAGGGTGCAGCGGGCTTTGACCGGGTTTGCGGCCGGTGTGATGGTGGCTGCCTCGATTTGGAGCCTGCTGATTCCGGCCATGGAGCAGGTGGAAAGTTGGGGGCGGCTAGCCTTTGTCCCGGCGGCGGTGGGGTTTTGGGCCGGCGTGCTGTTTTTGCTGCTGCTGGACATGGTGGTTCCGCACCTGCATCAGGACGGGCAAGCAGCGGAGGGGCCCCAAAGCAAGCTGAAGCGCACCACCAAAATGGTTTTGGCTGTGACCCTTCATAATATCCCCGAGGGGATGGCGGTGGGAGTGGTTTATGCCGGGTATGTGGCTGGCAACCAGCAGATTACGGCAGCGGGGGCCTTGGCTCTGGCTTTGGGCATTGCCATTCAGAACTTTCCCGAGGGGGCCATTATCTCGCTGCCCTTAAAGGCAGAGGGAATGGGACGGGGCCGGGCCTTTGCCGATGGCGTTTTTTCGGGGGTGGTGGAACCGGTGGGAGCGCTGCTTACGCTGGCGGCGGCCCGGTATGTAACTCCGGCGCTGCCGTACCTGCTTAGCTTTGCTGCCGGGGCCATGCTGTATGTGGTGGTGGAGGAGCTAATCCCGGAAATGTCCCAAGGGAAGCATTCCAATGTGGGAACCCTGTTTTTTGCCGCCGGGTTTTGCGTGATGATGGTTTTGGATGTGTCGTTGGGCTGACATACAAAAAACCGCAAAGCCTTTCGACTTTGCGGTTGAGATGGAGACGAAGAGGATCGAACTCTCGACCTTACGGATGCGAACCGTACGCTCTCCCAGCTGAGCTACGCCCCCATAATCGTGTGATGCTGCAGCACTCACCATTACCTAAATATTCTAATACATTTTGTGGCCAAAAGCAAGAGGAAATTTTCGTTGGAACCGGATATGTAACCCGCCAAGGCGGGAGCTATTCAGCGCTGCTCATGGCTTCTCGCAATTTGCGGAGCGCTTTTTTTTCAATGCGGGAAATATAGGACCGGGAGATGTTGAGTTGGGCGGCAATCTCCCGTTGGGTCATTTCTTCCCCGGTGCGTAGGCCGTAGCGGAGCTCCAGTACCAGCCGTTCCCTTGGGCAGAGGGCGGTGGCTAAAGCGGCTTGGAGCTTTTCGGCGGCCAAAATCCCCTCAACTTGTTCACAAACAGCCGGTTGATTGCTGACCAGCGTTTCCAGCAGGCTGATTTCGTTGCCGTCCTTATCCCGCCCCATAGGGTCTTGTAAGGAAACCTCCCGCTGAAACTTCTTTCCGGCCCGGAGCGACATGAGGATTTCATTGGCTATCCTCTCGAAGCGGGGAGAACAAGAAGCAAGCGTCCGAAAGAAAGACTACGGTCCGGTTTATGGGTCAATGGGTTTGGTAAACTGTATTTATCTGTGGAAGAGGGAGCAAGACGGGTGTATATTTAATAAAAAAGGAGGGGGATTGGCATAGAAGAGCGGAAAGGTTATAGGGTGGCGCAGAAAGTACAAGATGGTTTGCTGGGGCTGGCGGTAGGAGACGCCATGGGCGTCCCATTGGAATTTAGCATGCGGAAGCAGCTACAGAACCATCTGGTGTGTGAGATGCTCGGATATGGCTCTCACCAGGTTCCGGCGGGTATGTTGTGGATACGCTGGAGGCAGCGCTTTGGGTGCTTTTACGCAGCTCAACCTATGCGGAAACCGTCATGGACGCAATCAACTTGGGGCAGGATACCGATACCATTGCCGCCGTGGCCGGGTCGCTGGCGGGGATATTTTACGGGGTTGAGAGCATCCCACCGGACTGGCGGAACACCTTGCAGCGGCGCCCCTATTTGGAGGAAGTAGCTAGTCAGTTTGCGGCGGCGCTGGAAGCTCGGAGCCAATCCGCTCCGCCTGCGGGCAGCTTGGGAGGGGAGAGTGGTTTCGTTGGTTTAGCCGGGCTTGTACGGCCAGCCAAAGGGCCTCGCTGACCAGCGGGGGGTGTTGGCCGACGGCAATAATCCACTGAGAGGCCGGCAGATAAACGGTGGACCGTCCCTTTTGTTGCCGGGTGCGATGGTAAGCCATAACGCCGGTCTGCCCCTGAAACCTCTCGGGCGGAGACAAAAAGGCGGCGTTTTGTTCCCGAAAATAGGCGTAGGTTTGGGGCCCGGCCGGAGCATACACCGGGTTGGACAAAATCCCCCGGAGAGAAAACCGGGTAAAGGCCCGGCCGGTTTTGGTGGAAAGGCCCTGTTTTTGGCACCAATCCTCCAGCGCCGTTAAGCTGCCCAGCTCCCGGTACCGGGCAAAAATGGCCTGTACCAAAGCGGCCTCGCCGGGAAGGGGAATGAGGCGGCTGGCCTGTTTTTTCCGGCCGTCGGCGGCCAGCCACTCGTCCCGCATCGCCCGGTAGCCCGTGGGGGTCGTGCCGCCCAGCCAGCGTCCGGTTTTGGCCAGCTCCTGCAAATTGTCCCGAATGCGCTCGGCGATGGTTTCCCGTTCCAGCTGGGAAAAAACCGAAGCAATGTAGAGCATGGCCCGGCCCAGTGGGGAGCCGGTGTCGAACTGCTCCCGAATGGAAACAAAAGCCACATCCCATCGGTTCAGCTCTTCCAACAGCTGGGCAAAGTCGCTGATGCTGCGGCTGATGCGGTCCAGACGATAGACCACAATGGCGGAAAGCTGCCGGTTTTCGGCGGCCTCCCACAGAGCCCGGAAGCCGGGGCGGTTCAGATTGCTGCCCGAAAAGCCCTCGTCCTCAAAAACCAGCAGACGAAGAGCGCAGTCCGGGCCAAAGTGGGTGAGGGCATAGCTTCGGCATAGCTGGATTTGATTGGCCACGCTTTCTCCGGTTTCGGTTTGACGGGATTTTCGGGAATAAATAGCGATATATTTCGGCGCTTCGATGACAAAGGCCCCCTTTTGGCAGGATGGTCTATTGTATGAAACGAGGCCGTTGAGCATGAAAAAAGGACTCCCGCAGGAGTCCTTTTAAGGTTTTTGCTTATTCGGCGGTCTTGTAGGTGCAGTACATGAAGTACTTGTAGCCCAGGGGGTTGGAGTAGAAGCCGTCGATGTTGTTGTCCAGCATATAGATGTCGGTGTAGAAATACAGAGGTACGATGCAGCCGGATTCCATCAGCATATCCTCGGCCATGTGCATCATAGCGAACCGGGTCTCGGAATCGGTGCAGCTCTTAATGGCGGAAATCAGAACATCATAGGTCTGGCTCCAGGTGCCGTTTTCCACCTTGACGTCGTAGCCATAGGGGGTCAGATCCAGGCTGTAAATCTGAGCAGAGGCGTTGTCGCCCTTGCCGAACTGTACATCGTTGTTGCCAGAAGCGGTCACCCACATATCCAGGAAGCAGATGGGGTCGTTGTAGTCGGCCAACCAGCCGTTCCGGGCCATGGAGTAGTTACCGGCCTTCCGGGTGTTCAGGAAGGTGTTCCACTCCTGGTTCTCCAGGTTCATGGTGATGCCTACGCCGGCCAGAGCCGCCTGCAGGTATTCACCAATGGCCTTGTGGTTGTCGTTGGTGTTGTAAAGGTAGGTCAGGGTGGGGAAGTTGGTGAACTTACCGTTGGCCTCGTCAAAGTCGTAGTACTTTTTCAGGGTCTCCACAGCTTGAGCATAGTTGTCGGCATAAGAGTCTACGGAAACATCGTAGTAGCCGGGATAGCTGTCGTTATGACCGGCGGTTTCGTAGAACTGAGTGCCGTCGGGGTTCGTCATACCCATAGCGACGAAGGAGGAAGCGGGAACCTGACCGGCCTGGCCAATCTCCTCCACAATGTAGTTCCGGTCAAACAGCAGGCTGATGGCCCGGCGGATCTCGGCCTTGGCCAGCTCGGCGTCTGCACCGGTCAGAGTGCTGTTGGCGGGCAGGATATGCTCGTTGATGTTCCAGCAGACATAGTAGGTACCAATCTGGCCGGCTACAACGAACTCGTCGGGATAGGTGGCCTTCAGGTTCTCAATCTCGTTGGTGGGCACATCGTCAATCAGCTGCCAAGAGCCGTTCTGGAAGTTGGTCAGCATGTTGTTGGTGTCATCGGACAGATAGAAGTTGATGGTCTCCATGGTGACGCTGTCCGCATCGGGGTGATGGGGGTTTTTGGTGAGGGTGATCACGCTGTTGTGGTCCCAGTTGGTCATGGTATACAACCCGTTGGAGACATAGGTCTCGGGTTTGGTCGCCCAGCTTTCATCGGCCACAACGTCCTCCCGGACGGGGAAGTACACGGGGAAGGCCAGCAGCTCGTTCCAGTAGGCCACCAGGGTGGCGGTGGTCACTTCCAGAGTTTTTTCGTCCAGGGCCTTTACGTTCAGCTGAGCGTCGGGGTTTACAAAGTTCCCGTCGGCATCGGTAGCCCAAATATCGCTGTACCCGTCTACGACCTCAAACATATAGCCGTAGTCGGCGCCCAGAGCGGTGGAAGCAGCCCGCTGCCAGGCAAAGGCAAAGTCGTTGGCGGTGACCGGCTGGCCATCGGACCAGGACAGGCCGTCCCGCAGGGTGTAGGTCAGGTTCAGGGTGCTGTAGCGGCGGGCGTAGGCGTCCCCCTCCTTGTCCCGGTGGTCGGCCACCGCCCGGTGAAGGTCGGTGACAAGGCGGATCTCGTCGGTCCGGGTCAGCGTCAGGTCCAGGTAGGAGGCGCTGTCGTAATTGCCGTCCAGGTTCAGGCCGGAGACGCGCACCTTCTCCACCTCGGCGGGGTCGGGCACCCGGGTCTCGTAGCCGGTGAGGTCCAGCCCCACCACCAG
>CAKTER010000053.1 GCA_934552695.1 uncultured Eubacteriales bacterium | reverse complement strand
TGACCAACTTGGCCACCCCCGGCGAGGCCGAGGGGAGCGGCGAAAAGACCACCGGTATCACCGTTTCCGTCAACGGTGTGCAGCTGTTGTTTGACCAAGCGCCCCTTATCCAAAACGGCCGGGTGCTTACCCCCTTACGCAGCGTGTTGGAGGCCTTGGGGGCCCAAATCCAGTGGGATGATGCCAGCCACACCTTAACGGCGGTCGTAAACAAAACCACCCTGAAGCTGACGTTGGGCGAAGCAACTCTGTACAAAAACGGGCAGGCCCTTCCTCTGGATGTCCCCGCCCAAGCGGTCAACGGCCGCACCCTCATCCCCCTGCGGGCGCTGGCCGAGGCGCTGGACGCCCGGGTAGACTGGGACGGGGCCGCCCGGGCCGTGACCGTTACCAAAAAAATGTACCAAAAGCCGTATGCCGCCGTACAAAACATCAACACCCAGTCCCGCTATGCGCCTACCCCCCGGTCGCTGGAGATTGCGGCCACCTACCCCACCGGGTTTGGGCTGCTGGCCGAGCACGTTGTCTCCTACAAGCTGGAGGGGTCTCCAGTCGCAACGGCCGATTTGTATGAAACCAGCGGCATTCTGGCCCTGCGCTTTGTGGCCGAGGGCAGCACCCTGCTGACCGTTACGGCGCTGGAGGGCAACACCCTGACCACCCGCACCTACCGGCTGACGGTGGATAACGGGGCGGCGGCCGTGGGACAGACAAATTTTTGGAATTCCACGCCGAAAAACTAAGAATTCCTCCCATTTTTTGAAACGTTTCAATTTTTTCAAAAAACTCTCCCAAAGGGGCCGTCAAAACGGCTCCTTTTTTCTGCTTTTGCACAAAAAATCGTTAAAGTGCCGGTTTTATCTTGCCACGAGGCTTAAAAACTGCTATGATATAAGGTAAATTTTTATAGAATAAATTTCGCACGTTAAATCACTCATGTGGGGAGGATTCCGTAAGTTGGAGCCGCTGCTGGACGTAAAAAACCTATCCATCTATTTTAAGGTACAAGGTCGGGAGCTTCCCGCCGTAAAGGACCTTTCCTTTTCGCTGGGCCAAAACGAGGTTTTGGGCATTGTGGGGGAATCGGGCAGCGGCAAGAGCATTACCTCCCTGGCGGTGATGGGCCTGCTGCCCAAAACCGGTTGCCGGGTGGAGGGGGAAATTTGGTTCGAGGGGCAAAACCTGCTCTCGCTGTCCGCCTCCGAAATGGAAAAGGTCCGGGGCGACCGGCTTTCCATGATTTTTCAGGAGCCCATGACCTCCTTAAACCCGGTGCATACCTGCGGCGACCAAATTATGGAATCCATTTTGCTGCACACGAAGGCCACCAAAAAGGAGGCCCGGGACAAGGCCCTGTCGCTTTTGGAGCGCTGCGGCATTCCCGACCCGGTGCAGCGGTTTAAGGAATACCCCCACCAGCTTTCCGGGGGGATGCGCCAGCGTATTATGATTGCCATTGCGTTGGCCTGCGACCCGGCGCTGCTGATTGCCGACGAGCCTACCACGGCGCTGGATGTGACCATTCAGGCCCAAATTTTGCAGCTGATGCAGGAAATCCGGGCGGAGCAGCACACCAGCATTTTGATGATTACCCACGACCTGGGCGTGGTTTCGGACTTTTGCGACCGGGTGGCCGTGGTTTACACCGGTCAGGTGGTGGAGACTGCCCCGGTGCGGCAGCTGTTTACCGCCCCCCGGCACCCCTACACCCGGGGGCTGCTGGCGGCCATTCCCCGGCTGGGGCATAGTGGCGGCCGCTTAACCGCCATCGAAGGCATGGTGCCGGATATGGGGCATATGCCGGAGGGCTGTCATTTTCATCCCCGGTGTCCCTTTGCCCAGGAACAGTGCCGGGAAGCCGCCCCCGCCCTTTCGGCTACGGCCGACGGACGGCAGGTCCGGTGCTTTTATCCTCAGGAAGGCAGGTAAGGGAGTATGTCACAGGAACACGAGGTTTTGCTCCGCACCGAAGCCTTGCAGGAGCATTTTACCGTAAAAAAAGCCCGGGGGAAGAAGGCCCGGGTCTATGCCGTAGACGGCGTGGATTTAACCATTTATAAAGGCGAGACCTTTGGTCTGGTGGGCGAGTCGGGCTGCGGCAAGTCCACCCTGGGCAAGGTCATTTTGGGGCTGTACCCGCCTACCGGCGGAAAGGTCTGGTTCGAGGGGAAGGATGTTTCGGCCCTAAAGGGCAAGGCCCGGCAGGAATTTACCTGCCATGCCCAAATGATTTTTCAGGACCCGTCCTCGTGCTTAAACCCCCGGCGGCGGATTCGGGATATTTTGCTGGAGCCCTATATCATCCACAATCTCTACGATGCGGCGGAACGGCTGCGCCGGGTGGAGGAGCTGTGCGATTTGGTGGGGCTGTCCCACACCTATTTGGACCGCTATCCCCATGAAATGTCCGGCGGCCAAAAGCAGCGGGTGGGCATTGCCCGGGCCCTGGCCTTAAAGCCGGAGCTGATCGTCTGCGACGAGCCGGTTTCGGCCTTGGATGTTTCCATTCAGGCCCAGGTGCTGAACCTGCTGGAGGACGTGCAGCAAAAGCTGGGGCTGACCTATTTGTTCATTTCCCACAACCTGAGCGTGGTGGAGCATATTTGCCAGCGCATCGGGGTTATGTATTTGGGCCGTATTGTGGAGCTGGCCGACGCAGCCACCCTGTACCAAACCCCCCTGCACCCCTACACCCAGGCGCTGATTTCCGCCGTGCCCGTGATTGACGACGGCACCGGCGCCCCCCGGCGGCAGCGGATTGTTTTAACCGGCGACCTGCCCAGCCCCGCCAATCCCCCCAGCGGCTGCCGGTTCCATACCCGGTGCCCCTTTGCCCGGGAAATATGCAGCCGGGAGGTCCCCCCGTTTTTGGAGAGGGAGCCGGGCCATTTTGTGGCCTGCCACCTCTGTGAAAATAACAATGAATGAATCACAAACGGATGAACTTAAAAAAGGAGGAGAATGTATGAAGAAGACCTTAGCCCTTTTGCTGGCGCTGGTCATGAGCGTAGGCGCCTTAACCGCCTGCTCCGGCTCCAGCGGGAGCGCCGGGAAGCAGGACGGCGCCGCAACGGACGGCTCCGGTGAGACAGCCGCCAAAACCATCGTTATCGGCGGCCAGTCCGACCTGGTAACCCTGGACCCCGGGCATATGTACGAGCCCTATGCCAACATGTTCTGCTACGCCGCCTACGACTTTTTGTACCGGGTCGAAACCGGCACCATGGGCACCCCCGTGCCTTCGGTGGCCACCGGCTACACCGTAGACGAGACCGGCACCGTGTACACCTTCACCCTGCGGGATGACGTGACCTTTGCCAGCGGCAACAAGCTGACCGCCAAGGACGTAGCCTGGAGCGTGACCCGGGTTATGAACATGAAGGAAAGCAACGCCTACTCCTTGGTCAAAGATGTGGTCTCCGTGGAAGCCCCCGACGACACCACCGCCGTCTTTACCTTGACCATACCGGACGCCTCCTTTCTGGTGAAGCTGACCAGCAACGCCTATGCCATTTTGGACAGCGAAGTGGTAAAGGAGCACGGCGGCAGCGACAGCGGCAACGACACCGCCAAGGAATGGCTGGACAGCAACTCCGCCGGTTCCGGCCCCTTCGTGTTTGAAAGCTGGACCCCCAAGGAACAGATTGTTCTGAAAAAGAACGCCAACTACTGGAACACCGAAAGCAAGAACAACGTCGACACCGTCATCTTTAAGGAAATGACCTCGGTAGACGCCCAGATTACCGCCCTAAAGAACGGGGAGATCGACATTGCTCTGGGCCTGAACTCCGAGACCGCCAAACAGCTGGAGGGCGCCGAAAACGTAGCCATTACCACCGGCGACACCGCCCTGATGACCTTCCTGGTTATGAGCCGGGACGAAAGCCTGAGCCCCGAAATGGCCAACCCCAAGGTACAGGAGGCCGTGCGGCTGGCGTTGGATTATGAGGGGATTCTCGCTTTGGGCGGCGCCGGCTGCACCATCCCCGAAAACATCGTCCAAAAGGGCTTTGTGGGCGCCCTGACCCGGGATGCCGCCACCGCCCGGGATGTGGAAAAGGCCAAGGCCCTGCTGGCCGAGGCCGGGTATCCCGACGGGTTCACCGTTACCCTGACCTGCGCCAACAACAACTCCGAGGGTCTGGACTGGACCCTGATTGCCCAGAAGGTCCAGCAGGATTTGGCCGAGGTGGGCATTACCGTCAACATCGAGACCCTGGAAGCTACCCTGGTTTACGAGAAGATGCGGGAAGGCACCATGCCCTTCTATGTGATGTTCTGGAGCCCCGACTACTACGACATTAACAACCAGTTCGCATTCCTGCCCGGTACCGGCGAGGACGGCACCGCTTATGGCAACCGGACCCAGTGGGAGCGCACCGCCGACAACGAGGTGCTGTGGGAGCTGGCCGACCAGATTAAGGTGGAAACCGATACCACCAAGCGGGCCGTGCTGTCCGAGGAGCTGCAAACCCAGTTTGACAAGGACAACCCCTTTGCCTTCCTGCTGCAGCACCCCAAGACCTTTGCTTACCGCACCGATACGCTGGAGTTTGTTTCCTACAGCGACCTGTGCAAGATTGAGCTGTGCGACCTGATTGCCAAATAATCACCACCCCAATCACAAACTCAACGCATTTGCGTTTCGGGCGGGCGGGTTTTCCCGCCCGCACCGGGAGCGCCCAAGGAAGCGCTGTGAATCCGCTTTTTTGGACGCCGCCGCTGCGGAGGCCCCCGGGCCTACCCCGAAGTCGTTCCGAAGGGAGTTTTTTGCTTGCTGCGTTACATATTACGGCGTCTGGCGCTGATGATCGTGGTGCTGTTAGGCGTTTCGGTTTTGGTATTTTGCATATCCCATCTGGTCCCCTCCAACCCGGTAGCGGCCAACCTAAGCCAAACGGCCATGGCCGACCCGGAGATTGTGGCGGCCTACGAGGCCAAATGGGGACTGGACAAGCCCCTGTACGAACAGTATTTTATTTACATGAACAACCTATTCCACGGGGATTTGGGAACCTCCATCCGCACCGGGCGGCCGGTGATTGCGGACCTGAAGCAGTACTTCCCCGCCACGTTGGAGCTTTCGATTTTTGCCATGGTTTTTGCGGTGGTGCTGGGCATTTTGTTCGGGGTCATTTCCGCCGTGTTCCGGGATAAGCCCATCGACCAGATACTCCGTACCATTTCCATCAGCGGCGTATCCCTGCCCAGCTTTTGGTTTGCGCTGGTGGTCATGTCGGTGTTTTCGGGGAAGCTGAAGTGGTTCCCCAGCAGCGGCCGCATCGACGTCCGGCTGTTTAACCCCACCGGCGGCACCGGGCTGTATGTGTTGGACGCCATTGCCTGGGGGGAGCCGGGGATGCTGGTGGATTCCCTCAAGCACTTGCTGCTGCCGGCGCTGGTCTTGGGCTTTTTTACCATGGGCCTCATCACCCGGCAAACCCGCTCCAACCTGCTGGAAACCATGTCCATGGACTACATCCGCACCGCCCGCTCCAAGGGCATGAGCGAACGCCGGGTGGTTTGGAAGCACGCCCTGTCCAACTCCCTCATCCCGGTGATTACCGTCAGCGGCATGGGCTTTTGCAACCTGCTGGGCGGCATGGTGTTTGTGGAAAAAATCTTTTCCTGGCCAGGCATTGGCCAGTACGCCTATCTTTCGGCCACCACCCTGGACTTCCCGGCCATTTGCGGCGTGTCGCTGCTGATTGCTTTGGTTTATGTGGTGATGAACCTCATCATCGATATTTTATACGGGGTCATCGACCCCCGGATTCGCTACCAATAAGCGCAGCGTTACGGAATTTTACAGCAAGGAGTTTTTTTCGTGAAAATACTCAAAGACCTTTGGCGGCAAAAAAACTTTATGTTTAAACTGGGGCTTGTTCTGTGCTTGGCCTGGGTGGTCATTGCCATTCTGGCCCCCGTCCTCGCCCCCTACGACCCCCTGGCCCAGGACATGACCCTGCGGTTCCAAAGCCCCTCGGCCGCTCACTGGTTCGGGTGCGACAGTTTGGGCCGGGACGTATTTTCCCGCCTGCTGTACGGCAGCCGCATTTCGTTATCCGCCGGGGCCGTTACCGTGCTCATCTCCTTTGTGGTGGGGCTTATCGTCGGCGGCATTGCCGGGTATTTCGGCGGTGTGGTGGACGACGTGATTATGCGGATTTCCGAAATGGTGCAGGCCTTCCCCCCGCTGATTTTGGCTATGGTCATTGCGGCGGCCTTGGGCCCCAACATCACCAACTCGGTGTTGGCTATGGCCATTATCTGGTGGCCCAACTACGCCCGGCTGACCCGCAGCATTGTGCTTTCGGTGAAGGAAAACGACTACATTACCGCCAGCAAGGTGCTGGGGGCCACCCACAGCCGGATTTTGACCAAAGAGATTTTGCCCAACAGCGTGGGCTCCCTCATTGTGATGTGTACGCTGGATTTGGGCAACGCCATCCTGATGTTTTCGGGCCTGTCGTTTTTGGGCCTGGGGGTTCAGCCGCCCACGGCGGAATGGGGCTACATGGTCAGCGACGGCGTGCTGAACTTTAACTATTGGTGGGTCTCCACCTTCCCCGGGCTGGCCATTTTCAGCGTGGCCATCGGCGCCAACTTTGTGGGCGACGGCCTGCGGGACTACCTGGATCCCCGGATCCGCAACAATATGTAAGCGCAGCGCCGGGGCTTTCTCCGGCGTTTTTCCTTTAAAAACCCTACCAATCAACCCAGAAAGGATGCTTGCCATGAAAAAGATTGCCTTATGTGACGTGCCGGTAACGGGCCGCCCCCTGTTTGAAATGCAAACCCTGTTTGAAGTAACCCGGAAGGCCGAAAAAATCAGCATCAGCTACATCACCCTGCTGCCCGGGAAACGCGTCCCGGAGGGCGACGGCTTCTCCTGCCATACCGGAGACGAATACTCCTTCTTTTTGGAGGGCGAGGTCTACACCGAAAGCGGGGAGTTTGCCGGGATTTCCAAGGCCGGGGACGCCACCCTCATCCCCCGGGGCGAAAAGCACTGGTGCGAAAACCGTACCGACAAGCCCTGCCGCATTGCCTGCGTTATGGTGGAATAAGGCCGGCCAAAAAACCAAACCGGAAGCATAGAGGAGGAATTCCCATGAACCAACAGCGACTAACCCGGGTGCTGACCCACATGAAGGAGCAGGGGCTCAGCCAAATCATCATCTCCGCCACCCCCTCCCTGTACTACCTCACCGGGCTGTGGGTGGAGCCCATGGAGCGGATGCTGGCCCTGTATTTGGATGCGGACGGCAAAGCGGTGTTATTTGCCAACGAAATTTTCGGCCTTAGCCCCCAGCGGGGGCTGCCCCTGGTAACCCACAAGGACGGGGAAAACCCGGTAAAGGATTTGGCCAAGGCCGTGGCCCCGGGGAAGCTGGGCATCGACAAGTTTTACCTCAGCAAGTTTTTGATTGGGATTTTGGAGGCCCGGCCCGACGTCCGGCCGGTTTTGGGCTCCGCCCCGGTGGACTTGGCCCGGATGCATAAGGACGCCGACGAGATTGCCGCCATGATTCACAGCTCCCAGATTAACGACCAGGCCATGGCCTTTTTGATGACTCAGCTCATCGCAGGCGTGCGGGAGGATGAGCTGGAGGCCCGGCTTAACGGCTTTTACCGGGACCACGGGGCCAACCAGAGCGGCCCCCAGCTGGTGTGCTTTGGGGCCAACGGCGCCGACCCCCATCACGGCTCCGGTCCCGATACCCTCACCCCCGGCACCAGCATTATTTTCGATATTTTCACCCCCATCCACCGGTATTGGTGCGATATGACCCGGACGGTGTTTTGGGGCAAAAAGCCCACCGATAAGGAAAAAGAGGTGTACGAGCTGGTGCGGGAGGCCAACGCCGCCGCCGAATCCCTGGTGAAGCCCGGGGTGCTGCTGTCCGACTTGGACGCCGCCGCCCGGAACGTGATTACCCGGGGCGGGTACGGCCCCCAGTTTACCCACCGGCTGGGCCACGGCTGTGGGCTGGAATGCCACGAGCCCCCGGATGTCAGCGCCGCCTCTCCCATTCCGGTGGAGGAGGGCATGGTCTTTTCCATCGAGCCGGGCATTTATTTACCCGGGGAGTTTGGCGTCCGCATCGAAGACCTGGTGCTGGTAACCAAAGACGGCTGCCGGGTGCTGAACGCCTACCCCAAAGAGTTGACGGTGCTGTAAAATTTTGTTTGCCTCGTTTCCGGAAGGAAGCGGGGCATTTTTTTCCAAAAAATTAAAAAAATCCTTGACAGGCCCGGGGCAGCGTGTTATATTGTATATACAAACATTGATACTACAAAAATAGAAAGGCCGGTATATCTATGAGCGCTGCCCCCTTTTCTTCCCGTTGCTATTGGGCTCGGCTCCGGCAGGCAACGCTGGCCGTTACCGAGCTTTACGATGCCATGCTGGCCCCGGTGGGCCTAACCATCAACCAATACGAAATGATTAGCAACCTGCACCATTTGGGCACCTGCTCCAATGCGGAGCTGGCGGAGCAAACCGGGCTGGACCGTTCCACCATCACCCGGAACGTGAGCCTGCTGAAAAATAAGGGTCTGGCTCAGGACACCGCCCCCCGGGGCAGCCGCCGCAGCCAGCTTTCCCTCACCCCTGCCGGGGAGGCGCTGTTCCAAAGGGCCAAGTGCCGCTGGAAGGAGACCCAGGCCAGCGTTTCCGCCGCTTTGGGCCCGGAATGCGTGGCCCAGCTGGACATCCTGCTGCCCCGGCTGGAGGCCCTGGCGCCGGGGGTACACCCCCCCATTCAATAGCGGTGTTTCGTTCTCCTTTCTTCGGTTTCCGGCCGGGGAAAGGAAAATTTTCCACCATATATTGTATTTACAATCATTGGTATTAAAACAAAGGAGGCTACTATTATGCAACAAAGCAATCTGCACTTAACCTATGAGGAAATCTTCACCATCGAGGAGCTGGAGCGTCAGCTGAATCAGCGCCCGGGGAACCTGTTGCGGGTCGTTGTAGAAGAAATCCCGAACTCGGCGTCCCAAAAAGACAATGAGTGGAAAAAACAGAATCAGCCCCTCACCGTGCCGCTGTTTTTTAACTCTGCCATTGTCTAATGCAATCCCCTTCGTTGGGGATACATCGCTTCTTGCGGCCCAATGCTTTCTGTCGCAAGAAGCGTTTCGATGGCTCCATTCCCGCCAAGTCCGTCCCGGCAACGGAACGGAAGCAAAGACCTTTTCACCAATGCCAACTTCTTTTCTTCTTTGGGGCCTGTCTGCGGACGGGCCTCTTTTATTTTTCTCTTGACAACCGCCCCTTGACTGTATATAGTGTATATATACAGAAAGAGAGGTTCACATGGAC
>CAKTER010000052.1 GCA_934552695.1 uncultured Eubacteriales bacterium | reverse complement strand
CGCTGGACGCCCGCAAGGGCCGGGAGGCCGCCTGGCTTTAGACGCTGGATGTAGCGGTGAAGCGGGAAAAGGGGCTGTTGGCCCGGGGATACGCCCCACCTCCGGACGAAAGCTACGCTCTGCCGGTGGTGACGGAGCCCTTTGCCCATCCCCCGGTGGTGGTGGGCTTTGGCCCGGCGGGGATGTTTGCCGCCCTGATTTTGGCCCGGCTGGGGCTGCGGCCCCTGGTGCTGGAGCGGGGGCAGGCGGTGGCCGACCGGGCCCGGGCGGTGGCGGCCTTTTGGGAACACGGGGTTCTGGACCCGGAGAGCAACGTCCAGTTTGGCGAGGGCGGCGCCGGGGCCTTTTCCGATGGGAAGCTGACGGCCCGAAGCAAGGACCGCCGGAGCCGGTTTGTGCTGGAAACCCTGGCGGCGGCTTCCGGATTGCCGGAGCTTTTGGTAGACGCCAAGCCCCATATTGGTACCGACAAGCTGCGGGGGGCGGTAACCGCCATCCGGCAGGAAATCGAGGCCTTGGGGGGCGAAGTCCGGTTTGGCGCCCGGGTGGACGGCCTGCGGGTGGAGCAGGGGCGGCTGACGGGGCTTTGTTTGGCCGACGGAAGCCGGGTGGACACCGAAAACGTGGTTTTGGCGTTGGGCCACAGCGCCCGGGACACCCTGCGGCACCTGTACGAGCAAGGGGTGGCGATGGAGCAAAAGCCCTTTGCCATGGGGGTGCGGATTGAGCATACCCAGGAAATGATTGACCGGGTGCAGTACGGCAAGTGGGCCGACAGCCTGCCCCCGGCGGACTACCGGCTGGCAGTAACCACGTCCCAAGGCCGGGGGGTGTATACCTTTTGCATGTGCCCCGGCGGGCAGGTGGTGGGGGCGGCCTCCCAGCCCGGACGGCTGGCGGTGAACGGCATGAGCTACCATGCCCGGGACGGGAAAAACGCCAATGCGGCCCTGCTGGTGCAGGTGTTCCCGGCGGACTTTGGCAGCAATCACCCGCTGGCGGGGATGCTGTGGCAGGAGCAGCTGGAGGAGGCGGCCTTTGTGGCCGGGGGCGGCGGATACGTGGCCCCGGTGCAACGGTTGGCGGACTTTTTGGGGACAGAAGTGCAAGAGTGCGTGGAGCCGACCTACCGGCCCGGTACCCGGGAGGTGGATTTGGCGGCGTTGCTGCCGGAGTTTATGACCGAGGCCCTGCGAGAGGGCTTACGGCAAATGGGAAAAAAGCTGCCGGGGTTTGATCACGGCGGGGCGGTGCTGACGGCACTGGAAAGCCGGTCGTCCTCGCCGGTGCGGCTGCTGCGGGATGACCACGGCGAAAGCACGGCGGTGGCCGGGCTGTATCCGGCCGGGGAAGGCGCCGGGTATGCCGGGGGGATTGTGTCGGCGGCCATCGACGGTATGCGGGCGGCGGAAGCGGTTGTGACCCATCGGAGGGAATTGTGAGCAAAGGAGCGTGTCGGCTTTGCTAAAAATGGATGTAAGCCACATGTTGGCTGAAAATATTGGAGAGCACGGGGTTGCGGAGGCGGAGCTTTTGGCCCGGAGCGCCCGGTTTGCGGTGGCGGCCCGGGAGCTGCGGGAGCACCGGGGGGACATGGCCTGGCGGGATTTGCCCTATTCGCAAGAGGCGGAGCTGCCCCGGCTGCAAAGGGCGGCGGACGAGCTACGGAGCTGGGCCGACACCTTTGTGCTGCTGGGCATTGGCGGGTCGGCGCTGGGGCCGGAGGCTGTCCAGCGGGCGCTGCACCCTCACTATCATAACGAGCTACCGGCGGGCAAGCGCCGGGGCCCCCGGTTTTATGCCATCGACAACGTGGACCCGGAGCGGCTGGCGGGGGTGTTCGAGGTCATCGACCCGAAAACCACGGTGTTTTGCGTGATTTCCAAATCCGGCAGTACGCTGGAGCCCATGGCCTTGTTTTTAACGTTAAAGGAGCGGCTGGAGCAGGACATGGGCCGGGCGGAGGCCCGGCGGCACATTGTGTGCATTACCGACCCGGAAAAGGGAACCCTGCGCCGGGTGGCCAACGAAGAGGGGTATTTGACCTTTGCGGTGCCGGTGGGCGTGGGCGGCCGGTTTTCGGAGCTATGCCCGGTGGGGCTGTTCCCGGCGGCAGTCTGCGGGATTGACACCAACGCCCTGCTGGCGGGGGCGGCAGATATGGACATGGCCTGCCAAACCGACGAGCTGTGGAAAAACCCGGCGTTTTTGTATGCGGCCCTGCTGTGTGTGGAAATGGAAAAGGGCAAAAACATTTCGGTGCTGATGCCCTATGCCGACCGGATGCGGCTGGTGGCCGACTGGTATGCCCAGCTGTGGGCCGAGTCGCTGGGGAAACGGCTGGACCGGGATGGCCAGGAGGTGTTTGTGGGCCAGACCCCCTTGCGGGCGCTGGGGGCTACCGACCAGCACTCCCAGTTACAGCTGTTTATGGAAGGCCCGGCAGACAAGGTGATTACGTTTTTAAAGGTGGAAAAGTTCCAAAACACCGTCACCATTCCCGAGCGGGCCCGGCAGGACTGCCCCGAGCTGGGGTATTTGGCCGGGGTCAGCTTCAATCAGCTGATGGCGGTGGAGCGTTGGGCTACCGGCACGGCGTTGGCCCGGGCGGGGCGGCCCAGCCTGAGTATTGCCCTGCCGGAGGTGACGGCCTACACCCTGGGGGGACTGCTGTACTTTTTCGAGGTGGCGACGGCCTTTGCCGGGGCCTATCTCAACATCAACGCCTTCGACCAGCCCGGGGTAGAGGCGGGGAAGATTGCCGCCTATGCTTATTTTGGCCGCCCGGGGTACGAGTCGCAGCGGCAGGAGCTGGTAGAGAAGGACGAAGAAACCAAAAAAGTGATTTTTGTGCCGGGACGGCGGATGTAAAGGAAAGGAGGGGCCCATGGAACGACGAGTTGCATTACAACAGCTTTTACAGGAAGCGGAGGGCCCCCTTTCCGGCACGGAGCTGGCCAACCGGCTGGGAGTGACCCGGCAGGTTATTGTCCGGGACATGGCCCTGCTGCGGGCCCAAGGCGCTCCGGTGGTGGCGACCCCCCGGGGGTATGTGTGGCAGAAGCCGGTGCGCTCCGGGGTGGAGGCGGTGGTTACGGTGCGCCACGCCCGGGAGGAGATTGCCGACGAGCTGTGCTGTGTGGTAGACCGGGGCGGCAAGGCCCTGACAACCATGGTGGAGCATCCCGCTTATGGCCAACTGGAAGAGGATTTGAACGTGGGCAGCCGCCGGGACATTGCGCTGTTTTTAAAGCGGATTCAGGATTCGGCTCCCCTGCTGGCCCTCACCGGCGGGGTGCATCGGCACCGGATTTGGGCCCCGGACGAGGAAGCCTTGGCGGAGATTTTGGCGGCCCTTTCGGAAAGGGGCTTTTTGCTATCCGAAACGGGGGAAGCGGACGGAGCTTCTTTGACCGGGACATCCCGGCCCCCGGCCGGCGGCTCCGGGCAAGAGGGGCTTGATTTTTAAACAGGGGTGTGGTATGCTTTTACCCACTGGTGTATATACAGGTGTATACACAAAACGGCAACGGGTACCGGTAGGAAAAAGAGACGGAGCTTCTCTGTAAATTGGGCCGGGAGAGTATGGCCAAGCGCTGCGGCGGGCCGGAAAAGAGGAAAACATGGAACAGACGACAGAAAAAAGCTTGTGGAAGCGGTTTGTGGACCGGTATTTGATTCAGGGGCTCAACGGGATGGCTTTAGGGCTTTTCTCCAGCCTGATTGTGGGGCTCATCATCAAGCAGATTGGCGGGATTATCCCCGGACAGGCGGGGGCGCTGCTGGTGTTTATCGGGAGCCTTGCCTCGGTGATGATGGGGGCCAATATCGGCGTGGGCAGCGCCTACACCCTGGGGGCTCCCCGGCTCATTGTGTTCTCGTCGGCCATTACGGGGATGATGGGGGCCCAGGCCGCCAATTACTTAAACGGCAAGCTGATGACCGAGGCCGGAGCCTTTGCATTGGCCGGGGCCGGCGACCCCCTGTGCGCCTTTTTGGCAGTGGTGGCCGGGGTGGAAATTGGCCGGCTGGTATCGGGAAAAACCAAAATCGAC
Source organism: uncultured Eubacteriales bacterium (assembly GCA_934552695.1). Classification (GTDB taxonomy): domain Bacteria; phylum Bacillota; class Clostridia; order Lachnospirales; family Anaerotignaceae; genus CAKTER01. The sequence continues at coordinate 5,405 of CAKTER010000052.1, read as the reverse complement.
GTTATTTTAACGCCCATTGTTACCATTGTGTCCGGGTGCCTGGTGGCGTTGCTCATTGGCCTGCCCATTTCCCGGGCGATGACCGCTTTGGGCCAGATGATTGCCGTGGCTACGGAATTGCAGCCCTTCCTGATGGGCATTGTCCTTTCGGTGATTATGGGGATTATCCTGACCCTGCCCATCAGCTCGGCGGCTCTCTCCATTATTTTGGGGCTTTCGGGGCTGGCCAGTGGGGCGGCTACCGTGGGGTGCAGCGTCCAGATGATTGGCTTTGCCGTGGCCAGCTTTAAGGAAAACGGCTGGAACGGGCTGTTTGCCCAAGGCCTGGGGACTTCGATGCTGCAAATGCCCAACATTGTCCGGAACCCCCGGGTGTGGCTGCCTACCATTATCACGTCGGCCATTTTAGGGCCGGTGGCCACCTGCGTGTGCCACATGGAAAACAACGCCGCCGGCGGCGGCATGGGGACCTCGGGGCTGGTGGGTCAGCTGATGACCTGGCAGACCATGGCGCCTACGACCCCCAAGGGGCTGCTTTTAACAGAGATTTTGCTGTTGCACTTTATCCTCCCGGCGTTGCTGTGCCTGTTTTTTGACCGGCTGCTGCGGAAAAAGGGCTGGATTAAGGATGGGGATTTAAAGCTGGAATCGTAACCAAAAAATAACGCCGGTTTTGGGAGGCGACGGCAGCCGGAGCGGAACCGGCGGGGCCTCCGAAAAAAGGAGCGAATCGCACAAAAAAAGCGCAGTCCGGGGACTGCGCTTTTGTACTTGGAAACCGCCGGGCCTATAGGATTCCTGTGGCGGCATGAATGGCTGAAACGATAATGACCACCACAATGGGAATGAGCACCGATTCCCAGAACATATGGATGTAGCCGTCCTTTACCGTGAGCCGGTTGGCAGCCAACGAGGCTTGCAGGCCGGTGGTGTGGGGCAGGGAGTCCAGCCCGCCGGCAGCAATGGCGCTGAGCCGGTGGACGGCCTGCGGTGCAATACCCATGTCCAAAAACCGCTGGCCCATGGCGTTTAGGGCAATGCCTACGCCGCCGGAGGAGGACCCGGTAATACCGGCCGCAATTTCTACGGCCACAATCATCTGGACGATGGGCGGCCCGGGCAGCTTATCCAGGGCGCCTACGATAAAGGAAAAGCCCGCCGCCGCCGAAACGACCTTGCCAAACCCAAAAATGGAGGCGGTGTTGCTGACTGCCAGCATGGCGTTTTGGCAACCGGCAAAGAAAATGGGCTTTAAGTCCTTGCCCTTAAATTCCTTAAAGAAAATCAGATAACAGGCAATGCAGCCGACAATCAGCGCCATGACCGGCGGTACGCTGAAGGCGTTCATAACCACCAGCAGGATGATGCAGGGCAGCAGGCAGACGATGATGTTGGCGCTGGTTTCCAAATCCATGGAGGGGATGACCTTGGCGATTTCGGCGCCGCTGGGCAAAAAGCCCTCGCCCCGTTTGTCGTATTGCTTAATGGCATAGGAAATATACAGGACGCCCAAAACCACCATGATAACGGAGGCGATAATCCCCAGCGTGGGAGCGGCCATGGGGGTGGTGCCCAAAATGGAGGTGGGCACCAGGTTGGTCAGCTGGGGCGAGCCGGGCAGCATGGTCATGGTGAAGGTGGCCGAGCCTAAGGCGCTGGCCATGGTCAGCGACCAGGGGATGTCCATTTTTTCAAACAGGGTTTTGGCAATGGAAACCGTGGTAAAGGTGACCACAAACAGCGAGATACCGCCATAGGTGAGGATGGCGTTAATCATAGACATACACACCACTGCCACCGTTCGCCGGGATTTTTCGGGAAACAAATTGCATAACTTTAGTACATTCAGCCCAATGCCCCGGGCTGCTCCGCTTTCGTCCATAAATTTGCCGAAAATGGCGCTCATCAACAGGATGAGACAGTTGGCGGTGATAAACCCGGCATACCCCTGGATGTAGGTGGTGGATAGGGTCTCGTAGATTCCCTGCCGGGAGAAAACAGCGATGATGATGGCGGCCAGAGGAGCCAGTACCATAACGGTAAAGCCCTGGTAAGCCAGCCAAATTAAAACGACCAGTGCCACAATGATGCCGATAAAGCTGATTAAACCGGTACTATCCATCTGTTTTTCCTCCTTCTGTTGTCTGCGATGATGTGTTGCGCCGCCGGGGAACCGGACGGACGGGGATGGGGGCAGACCTCCTTTCGCGTGCTGAATGGGTTTCCGATGGGTTTGTGGTATTAGGGTATGAGAGAACCCTTACCATTATGAAGGAGCAAGTTGAATGCCAAAAAACGGGAATGGAAAAACTGTTATTTTATGGGAAGATAGGCCGAAAAGAATGCAAGAATGCCGCAAAGAGTAATGAAAAATTGCAAAATTGTGCAAATTTTGACACAACAAGAGGGGCAAGGAAAGAAGAATAAAAAAAGAAGGGCCAAAGCCCTTCTCAATCCACAGGATACGGCGGCGGAGCGGTTGTCCGAGGACGCACCCCTTCCAGCACCAGCAGCCCCAAAATCAGGTAAGGCAGGGAGGTAAGCACACCGTTTACGGCCGCCAGCGGGGAAATATCGGTATATTCCAGCGCAGCCGCCTGTTCCGAAAAAATCGAAAGCACCAGCGAAGCGTCGAAAATCGCATGGAGCAGGGAGACCGCCCACAAATTCCGGGAGCGTAGGTAGGCGGCGGCAATCAGCACGCCGAAGAACGTGGCATAAACCATTTGGGATAGGGTGGTCCAAAACAGCTGGGGGTAGTTGAGCCAGTTGGTAATATGGACGGTGCCAAACAGCACCGAGGACAGCACCACCGCCCGGGTTATGCCCTTTTTTGTTCCGCCCCAGCGCAGGAGCAGCAGGTTCAGCACCCCGCCCCGGAAAATCAGCTCCTCACACAGGCCAATCAGCAGCACGTTGACCACGCAGGCCATAAACAGGCCGGGAGAGGGCAGCCGGAACGTAGCGGGATCCAGATACCAAATGTAATTTACAAAATCGTACACGCTGGTTACAATCAACAGGCCCCCGCACAAAAGACCCATGCCCAGCCCTTCCCGGCGGTAGCCCAGCTCGTTCCAAAGCCCGGCCTTGTAGAGCAAAAGCAGGCACAGGGGGATGCCGATGAAGTAGGTAATGTCCCCCAGCAGGTAGTCGGCCAGCCTGGGCTCGCACAGGGAATAGAGGGGATAGGCCAGCAGGCCCGCAGCCAGGTCAACGACAAAAAACACGACCAGAGGCAGCAGGAAAGCTGCCAAAATGGGAAAGCGCTTTACAAATTTTTGCATAAAACTCCTCCTTGGGCTTAGTGTAGCATAGAAACGGAGGGAGGGCAAGGCGGCAGCGGGAAAGACTTTTTCCGGCAAACTGCGTTTGCTTTAAGGGGAAAACCGTTTGTAGGAGAGCCGGAAGGTTTTCCTTGCAGAATACGGGGTTTCCTGCTAAAATAAAGTGTATCTGTCTGTTTGGCGGCCGCCAATGGCCCCGGAACCAAGACTATGACGAGGTGAACCATTAGTATGGGAGTTTTAGAAAAAGTATTTGGGAATTACAGTGATAAGGAACTGAAAAAAAATAGCGGACTGGTAAAAAAAGTGGAGGCGCTGGCCCCTACCATGGAGGCCATGACCGACGAGGAGCTGGCGGGGCAGACCCCCTTGTTTAAAGAGCGGCTGCAACAGGGCGAGACTCTGGATAGCCTGCTGCCCGAGGCCTTTGCCGTCGTGCGGGAGGCCAGCCGCCGGGTGCTGGGAATGTATCCGTTCCATGTGCAGATCATGGGCGGTATTATTTTGCACCAGGGCCGCATTGCCGAAATGAAGACCGGTGAAGGCAAAACCCTGGTGGCCACCATGCCGGTGTATTTGAACGCACTGGCGGGCAAGGGCGTCCATGTGGTGACCGTGAACGAATACCTGGCCCAGCGGGACGCTGCGGAAATGGGCCAGATTTACGGCTTTTTGGGCCTGACCACCGGCGTTATCCTCAACGGGATGTCGGTGGAGGAGCGGCAGGCCGCCTACAACTGCGATATTACCTATGCCACCAACAACGAGCTGGGGTTTGACTACCTGCGGGACAACATGGTGGTGCGGAAGGAGCGCATTGTCCAGCGGGAGCTGAACTTTGCCATCATCGACGAGGTGGACTCCATCTTGATTGACGAGGCCCGGACGCCTTTGATTATTTCCGGCAGCGGCACCAAGTCCACCGAGCTGTATGCCGTGGCGGATTCCTTTGTAAAGCGCCTGCAAAAGGGCCGTCTGCTCAACGAGGACGAGGCCCTGAACCCCTTGATTAAAGAGGAGCTGCAGGAGGAAGGCGACTTTGTGGTGGACGAAAAGGGTCGCACGGTGAGCCTGACCCAGCAGGGCGTGGCCAAGGCCGAAACCTTCTTCCATTTGGAGAACCTGTCCGACCCCGAAAATTTGGAGATTTTGCACCACATCAATAACGCCTTAAAGGCCAACTACAATATGTTCCGGGACCAGAACTATGTGGTGCAGGACGACGAGATTTTGATTGTGGACGAGCACACCGGCCGGTTGATGCCCGGGCGGCGGTACTCCGACGGCCTCCATCAGGCCATCGAGGCCAAGGAAGGCGTGAAGGTGAAGCGGGAAAGCAAGACCCTCGCCACCATCACCTTCCAGAACTTCTTTAACAAATACAAAAAGAAGGCCGGTATGACCGGTACCGCCCAAACCGAAGAGGGCGAATTCCGGAGTATTTATAACATGGACGTGGTGGTTATCCCCACCAACCGGCCCATGATCCGGGTGGACCATCCCGACCAGGTGTATACCACCGAGCAGGGCAAGTTCCGGGCCGTTATCCGGGACATTCAGGAGTCGTATGCCAAGGAGCAGCCGGTGCTGGTGGGTACCATCACCATCGAAAAATCCGAAATGCTCAGCAAGCTTTTAAAGGCCGAGGGCATCCCCCATCAGGTGCTGAACGCCAAGTACCACCAGCTGGAGGCCGAGATTGTATCCCAGGCGGGCCAGCGGGGGGCCGTGACCATTGCCACCAACATGGCGGGCCGGGGTACCGATATTAAGCTGGGCGAGGGTGTGACGGAACTGGGGGGCCTAAAGATTATCGGCACCGAGCGCCACGAATCCCGCCGGATCGATAACCAGCTGCGGGGCCGGGCGGGCCGGCAGGGCGACCCCGGTGAATCCCGGTTCTATATCTCCATGGAGGACGACCTGATGCGGCTCTTTGGCTCCGATAAGACCAAGGTGCTCATCGAGCGCATGGGCCTTACCGAGGACGAGCCCATCGAGGCCGGGATTTTGACCAAGGCCATCGAAAACGCCCAAAAGAAGGTGGAGGGCAACAACTTTGCCACCCGGAAGCACCTGCTGGAATACGATCAGGTGATGAACGAGCAGCGGGAGATT
>CAKTER010000051.1 GCA_934552695.1 uncultured Eubacteriales bacterium | reverse complement strand
GTCCAGCTCGTTCTGGGTGGCGCAGGGCAGGGCTACGTCGCAGGGGACGGTCCAAATGCCCCGGCAGCCTTCCACATATTTGGCGGTAGGCACATAGTTCAGGTAGGTTTTAATGCGGTCCCGCTTAACCTCCTTAATTTCCTTCATCACCTTGTAGTCAATGCCGTTTTCGTCCACAATGTAGCCGTTGGAATCGCTCATGGCAATGACCTTGCCCCCCAGCTGGGTAGCCTTCTGGTTGGCATAGATGGCTACGTTGCCGGAGCCGGAAATAACGACCCGCTGGCCCTCGAAGCTCTTCCCGGCATCCTTCAGCATTTCGTTGGTGAAGTAGCACAGGCCGTAGCCGGTGGCCTCCGTCCGGGCCAAAGACCCGCCGTAGGACAGGCCCTTACCGGTCAGCACGCCGGTAAACTCGTTTTGCAGGCGCTTATACTGGCCAAACAGATAGCCAATCTCCCGGGCGCCTACGCCAATATCCCCGGCGGGAACGTCGGTATCGGCCCCGATGTGCTTGCTCAGCTCGGTCATAAAGGACTGGCAGAACCGCATAACTTCGGTGTCGGACTTGCCCTTGGGGTCGAAGTCGCTGCCGCCCTTGCCGCCGCCCATAGGCAGGGTGGTCAGGCTGTTTTTAAAGATTTGCTCGAAGCCCAAAAACTTGATGATGGACTGGTTGACGGAGGGATGGAACCGCAGGCCGCCTTTGTAGGGGCCGATGGCGGAATTGAACTGAACCCGCCAACCCCGGTTGACCTGTACCTTACCGGCATCGTCTACCCAGCTGACCCGGAAGTTGATAATCCGCTCGGGCTCCACAATCCGCTCCATAATCCCGTTTTTCTCAATCTCGGGCCGGGCATTGACCACCGGCTCCAAAGACTCAAACACTTCGTGAACGGCCTGCAAAAACTCGGGCTCATGGGCATTCCGGCTGGCCAGCCCTTCGTAAACACGATTTAGGTATGCATTTTGAAAAGACATACGACAACGACCTCCTGCTACTGATTTCTTTTGGCACAAACAAACAACTTTTTTAAAACTGGGCCAATTATATCATCCGGGGCACCGGGATTCAATATTTTTTTGGCCCAAAGCGGAAAAAATTTTAGCGGTTTAACGTATTAGCTTCGCAAGTGGTCAAAACCCGGTCCAGGGCGGTGTTTTGCATGGTTACCAAGGCCAGGTAGTTGTAGCCGTATTCGGACTCGTACTCGGAATAATCGGTGGAGTACTGGTCGTTAAAGTAGGTGGCAATGTCATCCTTTTGAATCTGTAGGCCTTCCTGTTCGGCCAGCGCCTGCAACACCAAATAGTATTTGGCCCCATAGGTGATGCTTTCGGCCTGCTTATCCAGATAGTCCTGGGTGGAGTTAAAGCCGCAGGCAATCAAAAAGGCCTCTACATCGGTATAGCCGTTGTTCAGGGCGGTGCTGCGGGCATAATTCAGGGTAAAGTCCCGGGTGTAGTCGGTGACTGCGGCAGGCAGCTCGTCGGCAAAGGTGCTGTTGTTCATCAAATAATCCTCCACAAAGGAGCGCCGCCGGCTATCCAGGGTGGTGGTACGCAGATAGTCATACAGCTCATCGACGGTGGAAACGCCATAGTATTGCTGTAAGGTGTCCTTCACAAAGTCCTCGGTCAGCTGAGCGGGCTCGGTCTGGCTGATATAGTTGATAGTGACCTTAAAATCCACTTCCTGCCCGGCCAGCACCACCGGGTTCCCATCGGCGTCGGTAGAATCCCGGTAGCCGTCGGGGAAAGTGACTCGCACATCTACCACGTCTCCGACGGAATGGCCGATAAGCTGTTCTTCAAAATCATCCACAAAGCTGTGGCTGCCAATGGTCAGGTCGTAGCTTTGGGAGGTGCCGCCCTGGAAGGCTACACCGTTGACCGACCCTTCAAAGGCAATGTTCACCACATCGCCGTTCTGAACCTCTCCCTCCAAAATCTGGTGCTCGGTCTCAAAGCCGGCCATAAAATCGTCCACCGCCTGCTGAACGTCCTCGTCGGTGAGGCTGGCGGAGCTTTCGTCGAAGGCCAGGGTGCTGTAGTCGGCCAGGGTCACATAGTCGCTGGCGGTCACGCCGGTGAAAAAGCCGTTTTCGTCCAGCGAGGCGCTGAAGTCGAAGGCCGCTGCGGCCGTGCCGGTATCGGCGGGCTCCGTTTCGGTTTGGTCGTTGGTGCTGGCGTCGTTGGCGTCATCGGCTTTCTGGCTGCACCCGGCAGCGCCCAAAACCAGCAGCGAAGCCAGCAGTGTGCAGGTAAACTTTTGAAATTTCATGGGTATCCTCCTTGTTGTGTGGCCGGGCCCGGAGACCGGGGCGGCCCAATTTGTTGTTTGTATTATACCGCAAATTTACCGGCCTTGGGTGAATATTCGGTGAACTTTTTTAAATTTGTCAAAAGTTTTTCCGGATACTACTTTACTTTACTGTGCGAAAATGGTAGAATGTCTTCAGAAATCATGAGTGATTTGAGGTGGGACAATGAACAGCAAGATCAAAACGCCGTTTACCGATGATTTATTTCGGTGTATTTTGGAAATGAAATCGTTAGACGAATGCTACCAGTTGTTTGAAGATCTCTGCACGGTCCATGAGATCCAGGCCATTTCCCAGCGGTTGGCCGTGGCGCGGATGCTTTTGGAAAAACGCACCTACATTGACATTGCCGAGCGCACGGGGGCTTCGACCGCCACCATCAGCCGGGTGAACCGGTCGTTACACTATGGTTCCGACGGGTACAAGCTGGCGCTGGATCGCCTGAGCGAGGAAAACGAAGCAAAAGACTGAACGAAAGGCCCCAGTCACCACAAGGGGAAGCCGAAAACCGGCTTCCTTTTTCTGTTGGAAACGGAAAGACAGGGGCAAAAAGAGAAGGGAACGGCTGGCCTTGGACAGTACAAGGGGACGGCGGGAGGCCCCTGTTCCCGTCAGGTAAGAATAAGGAGAAGAAGTATGATTGGTTACGAACAACTAAACCCCCGGCAGCAGCAGGCGGTTTTAACCACCGAAGGGCCGGTGTTGGTTTTGGCCGGGGCCGGCAGCGGGAAGACCGGGGCTTTAACGGTGCGGATTGCCCACCTACTGGAGCAGGGGGTCCGCCCCTGGAACATTATGGCCATTACCTTTACCAACAAGGCCGCCCGGGAAATGCGGGAACGGGTGGACGGGCTGGTGGGGGAGGAGGCCGCCAAGATTTGGATTGCCACTTTTCATGCCAGCTGCGTGCGAATTTTGCGGGCCGAGGCCGATAAGCTGGGCTACGAGCGGGGCTTTACCATTTACGATTCCGACGATCAGGAGCGGGCGGTAAAGGAATGCTTTAAAAAGCTGAACTATGGGCTTTTGGATAAAACCTTCCCGGTACGGGGTGCGATTTCCGCCATGGGCCGGGCCAAGGAGGAGCTGATTGGCTGGGAGGATTACTTAGCGCAGGCAGGCAGCGATTTCCGCTTGCAAAAAATTGCCAACGTGTACCGGGAGTATCAGGCGCTGCTCAAAAAGAATAACGCCATGGACTTCGACGATTTGCTGTACCAGACGGTACGGTTATTTAAGGAGAATCCGGATACACTGGAAAAGTACCGGAACCGGTTCCGCTACATTTTGGTAGACGAATACCAGGATACCAACACCGCCCAGTACCAGCTGGTACGGATGCTGGCGGGCCCCAACGGCAACCTGTGCGTGGTGGGAGACGACGATCAAAGCATTTACGGCTGGCGGGGGGCCAATATCCGGAATATTTTGGATTTTGAAAAGGATTTTCCCAGTGCCAAGGTCATTAAGCTGGAGCAAAACTACCGGTCCACCGGGAGTATTTTGGACGCCGCCAATGCGGTCATCCAACACAACACCAGCCGGAAGGCGAAAACCCTGTGGACGGAAAACGGCACCGGCGACCGGCTGCACCTGATGAAAGCGGAAAATGAGTACGACGAGGCCCGGCAGGTGGTGGAGGCTCTGAAAACCCGGGTGAGCAAGGGCCGAAACTTCCGGGATTTTGCGGTGCTGTACCGTACCAACGCCCAGTCCCGGGCCATCGAGGACGCTTTGGTGCGGGCGGGGATTCCCTACCGGCTGTATGGCGGCACCCGGTTTTACGAACGAAAAGAAATTAAAGATATTTTGGCCTATTTGCAGGTGATTGCCAACCCCAGCAACAGCGTGGCGCTCAAGCGGATTATCAATGTGCCCAAGCGGGGGATTGGCGAGGTTTCGGTGCAAAAGGCCGAGGAGTTTGCCGAGGCCAACGATATGCCCCTGTATCAGGCGCTGCTGATTGCTATGTCCATCCCCAGCCTGAAAAGCCGGGGCAAAAACATGGAAAAATGCGGAGACCTGCTGCGGGAGCTGCGGCAAAAGGCCGAAACGCTGAGCATTCCCGAGCTGATGCAGGAGATTTTGGAAAGCACGGGCTATGCCGACAGCATCCGGGCCGAAAACGCCCCGGAGGAGGCCCAGGCCCGGCTGGATAACGTGCAGGAGTTTATCAACAAGGCGGCGGAGTATTTAGAGACCGCCGAGGAAGGGAATCTGGCGTCGTTTTTGGAGGAAGTGGCGTTGGTGGCCGACGTGGACGGCCTGAACGAAACCGACAACACCGTGACCCTGATGACCCTCCACAGCGCCAAAGGACTGGAATTCCCCGTGGTATTCCTGGTGGGCTGGGAAGAGGGGCTGTTTCCCACCATGCGGGCCATTTCCGACGGAGGGGAGACGGCGCTGGAAGAAGAACGGCGGCTGGCCTATGTGGGCATTACCCGGGCCCGGGAGGAGCTGTTTTTGTCCTATGCCAAATGTCGGATGCGGCAGGGGATTACCCAATACAGTATGCCCAGCCGGTTTTTAAAGGAGATTCCGGCGGAGCTCATGGATAGCTCGGTGGAGTTTCGCCCCAGTGTGGCCAAGCGGGCGGCCCAGCAGCCGCAGCTGCGGCCTTATCTGGCCCAGGTGCGCCCGGCGATGCCAAAGCCCGAGAAAAGAGAAATCAATTATGGCCCCGGAGACAAGGTACGGGCGCCCAAGTACGGCATTGGTACGGTGGAGGCCGTCCAGCCGGCAGGGGCGGATTTTGAGGTGACGGTCAACTTCCCGGGGAAGGGCAGCAAAAAGTTTATGGCCAACCTGTCGAAGCTGATTAAGGTGTAAGATTCCCAAAACCCACAAAGCGAGGGATGGTTATGGATAGCATGGAACGGATGCGGGAGCTGGTGGCACAGCTAAATGCGGCCTCCCGGGCCTATTACGCCGAGGCCCGGCCGGTGATGAGCGACTTTGAGTACGACCGGCTGTACGATGAGCTGGCGGCATTGGAACGGGAAACCGGCCGGGTATTGGCCCAAAGCCCTACCCAGCAGGTGGGGTATCAGGTGGTAACGGCCCTGCCGAAAGTGCGCCACGAAAAACGGATGCTTTCGCTGGACAAGACCAAGGATGTGGAGCGGCTGCAAAGCTGGCTGGGGGAGCAGGAGGGCTTGCTCAGCTGGAAGCTGGACGGCCTGACCATTGTGCTGCGGTATGAAAACGGGGCTTTGGCTCAGGCGGTGACCCGGGGCAACGGGGAGGTGGGCGAGGATATTACCCACAACGCCCGCACGTTTGAGGGATTGCCCCTTTCTATCCCGTTTCCCGGGCGGCTTATCCTGCGGGGGGAGGGGGTCATTCCCTATGGTTGGTTCCAAAAAATCAACGAGACCCTGCCCGATGAGGAAAAATATAAAAACCCCCGGAACCTGTGCAGCGGCACGGTGCGGCAGCTGAATAGCGAAATCTGCGCCCGCCGCCATGTGAATTTTTTGGCCTTTACACTGGTGGAGGCAGAGGGCTACGAGCCGGTGACCCGGCAGGAAAGCCTGGACTTTTTGGAAATGCAGGGGTTTATGGTGGTAGAGCACCGGCTGGTGAATCGAGAGAGCCTGCCCGGGGCCGTGGCGGACTTTGAAGCGGCCATTGGCCAAAACCCCTTTGCCAGCGATGGGCTGGTGCTGACCTACAATAGCATTGCCTATGGGGCTTCGCTGGGGGAAACCGCTAAATTCCCCCGGGACTCCATTGCGTTTAAGTGGGCGGACGAGACCGCCGAGACCCGGCTGCTTTCCATCCACTGGGATACCTCCCGGACGGGGCTTATCAATCCGGTGGCGGTGTTTAGCCCGGTGGAGCTGGAGGGCTCTACGGTAAGCCGGGCCAGCGTTCACAACCTGAGCGTGTTGGAGGAATTGAAGCTAGGGATTGGCGACCACATTTTGGTTTACAAAGCCAATATGATTATTCCCCAAATTGCTAAAAACTTGACCCAAAGCGGCCCCGAGACGCCTCCGGCCCTCTGTCCGGTGTGCGGGGGTGAAACCGAGGTACGGCAGCTGCGGGAGGGGAAGTTTTTGTATTGCACCAACCCCACTTGCCGGGCCCAGCGGGTGCGGGCTTTAACCCATTTTGTGTCCCGGGACGCTGCCAATGTGGATGGGCTTTCGGAGGAGACCATTAAAAAATTTGTGGACGCCGGATTTTTGGAGCAATATCCCGACCTGTACGCCCTGAGCCGCTACGGGGAGCAGATTGTAGCGATGGAGGGCTTTGGCGAAAAGTCTTGGGCCAATTTACAGGCGGCTTTGGAAAGGTCTCGGCACATAGCCCTGCCCCATCTCATCTATGCCCTTGGGATCAATCAGGTGGGGCTGGCCAACGCCAAGCTGCTATGCCGGCATTTCCACAACGACCCCCAGGCCATTTTGGCAGCGGAGCCGGAGGAGCTGACAGCCATCGATGGGTTTGGCGCAGTGATTGCCCACAGCGTGTACCAGTATTTTCACGAGCTGAAAAACCGGGCGCTGTTTGACCGGGCCCTTCAAATTTTTACGCTGGCAGCGGAGGAGGCACCGGCGGATACCGGCCTCAGCGGGCAGATCTTTGTCATCACCGGGGACTTGCGCCATTTCCCGAACCGGAAGGCCTTGCAGGCGGCCATCGAGGCCCGGGGAGGGAAGGTCACCGGCAGCGTGTCCCAAAAAACGACCTGCCTTATCAACAACGACAGCCAGTCCGGTTCGGCCAAAAACCAGAAGGCCCGGGCGCTGGGCATCCCTGTGGTGACCGAGGATGAATTTTTGGAACGGTTCTTACCCCGGGAAGGGGAATAAGCCCTAAAAACTGTACAATTTTCCGGTTTGTGCAAAAATCACCGCCACACATTGAAAAGTTTGAAAAGTATAGTAGAATAGTGTTGACAGCCCAATCGAACTCGGGTATCATAGATGTTGATTTATCAACGAAATGGGGAAGCCAAATGATTGACCGTTTTGAGCTTTTGACCGGCGGTATTACGCAGGTGTATCGTTGCATGGAGAAAATCAAAAAAAGCTGCATGAGCCCTCTGGGATTGCGGGGCGCCCACGTGATGTGCCTGTACTATCTGGAGAAGGCGGCCCGGGGCCTGACCTTGGCGGAGCTATGCGAAAAGTGCAGCGGCGATAAGGCCGGGATTTCCCGGATTATGGCGGATTTGGAAAAAAAGGACCTGATTATGTACCAGGGCGCCGGAGAGGGGAAAAAATACCGGGCCCGTGCGCTATTGACCGAGGCAGGCCGGGCCATGTCGGGCCAGGTGCGGGACATGATTCTTACTGCCACGGAGCAGGGCAGCTGCGGTATTAGCGAGAGCGACCGGGAGACCTTTTACCGGATTCTGTTTTTGATTCGGGATAATTTGCAACGGTATTGCGACGGCCTGGAATAAGCCGGAGAGCGGCAGCCCCGGGAATTGACAAAGAATAGGAGAAGAACGATGAATGATTATTTGATCTACACCGATGCTTCGGCGGATATCACCCCGGAAATGATTCAAAAATATGATATCCGCTTTGTACCCATGAACTACACCATTGGCAGCGAAAACCGGCTTTGCACCCAAATCGAGCCGGAGGACGTACTAAAGCGGTTTTACGACGCCCAGCGGAACGGGGAGGAAACCCATACCAGCCAGGTGACCCCTCACAGCTACATTGAGGTGTTCGAGCCGGTTTTAAAAGAAGGAAAATCCATTTTGTATCTGTCCCTGTCCAGCGGGCTGACCCAGACCTTCGACTCGGTGCAGCTGGCGGCGGCAGAGCTGGCCGAAACCTATACCGAGGCCCGGGTGGTGCCGGTGGATAGCCTGTCTGCTACCGGCGGCATGGGCCTGTTGCTGGAGGCGGCGGGGGCCAACCGGGAAGCCGGGATGAGCATTGACGACAACGCCCAGTGGCTGCGGGATCACCGGCTGGAGGTAAGCCACTGGTTTATGGTGGACGACCTGATGTATTTAAAGCGGGGCGGGCGCATTCCGGCGACCACCGCTATTTTGGGTACGGCCCTGAACATTAAGCCCATTTTGCACATTGACCCCCAGGGGCATTTGGTTACCCTGGATAAAAAGCGGGGCTTAAAGCAGGCCATTAAGGAAGTGGCCAACCGCTACAAAACCCTGAACAGCGGGGTTTCCAACCGGGTTTATATTGTCCATGCCGACTGCCAGGAGAGCGCCGATGAGCTGGAAAAGGCCATTTTGGCCATCAATCCCCAGGCGGATATTGCAAAAATGATGCTTTGCCCCATTATTGGCGCCCATGTAGGCCCCGGGATGTATGCAGCCATCTTTTTTGGTAACCGGGAGGGCTGAGGTTTATGGCGGTCTGGATCCTGACGGATTCGGCTTCGGATATGCCGGCAGATAACGGACTGAACGTGCGGGTGTTGCCGCTCACGGTCACCTTTGGGGAGGTCTCGTATCTGGATGGCGTAACGTTGACCAAGGACGAGTTTTATCGGAAATTGGAGCAGGAAAAGGAGCTCCCCAAATCCAGCATGATTTCCCCGGCGGCCTTTGAGGAGGCGTATCAAAAGCTTCCGGCCGGGGACGAGGCGGTGGTGGTAGCTCTTTCGTCCAAGCTTTCGGGCACCTGTTATGCGGCCACGCTGGCGGCAGAGGATTTTTCCAACGTCCATGTGGTGGATAGCCTCAACGCTTCCGCCGGGCAGCGGGTGCTGGTTCACTATGCAGCCATGCTGCGGGACAAGGGGCTTGCGGCGGCGGACATTGCCGCCCGGCTTATGGAAAAGCGAGCCGATGTGCGGTTTGGGGCCGTGCTGGATACCCTGGAATACCTAAAGCGGGGCGGGCGTATTTCCGCCGGGACGGCGCTGGTGGGCTCCATGCTGAATATTAAGCCCCTTATTGCCGTGCAAGACGGGTCCGTGGCGATGCTGGACAAGGTACGGGGCTTTAAAAAGGGCTGCAAGCAGCTGGTAGAATGGGTGCGTTCGGGTGGCGGCATTGCCACAAACCTGCCCTTTTATTTGGCCTATACCGGCATTAGCAACAAGGCGGTGCGGGAATTTGCCGCCGAAAACGCCGCTTTGTGGCCGGGCCGGGAGGAGCATCTGGCTTTTTCCCGGGTGGGCAGCGTGATTGGCACCCACATTGGCCCCCATGCGTTGGGGCTGGCCTACTTTGCTCAAAAATCGTAACCACAGGGAAGGGGAAGA
>CAKTER010000050.1 GCA_934552695.1 uncultured Eubacteriales bacterium | reverse complement strand
GCCATAGCCCCTTATTTCATCGCCGCCACTTTTTCAATCGCCCGAATAATCTCTTCCGTTAACGTCCGATAGGAATCCGAAAACCCATCCAGCGCTTTTTGAACCGGGTCTGAAAGCTGTGTAGCGGAATACTTGCCCAACAAAAGATAATCCGCAGACAAATCAAAACGGGTACAGATTTTAAAGAGTGTTTCGGCCGACATCCCCTTTTTCCCATTTTCAATCTCTGCCAAAAACTGAGGCGAAATGCCCACCTGCTCGGCAAATTGTTCCCTTGTTAAATCCAGCTCCAACCGAATCCGGCGCAAACGATTTCCAATCTGTTCCAAAGACAGTCCTTCCACAGCTTCACCTCCAAACAATAGTATTATAACTATTGCTTTTAGCGTATTACATAAGCTATAATGTAGTTATTACGCTAATAGCGTAAAATTATGCTAAATTTTAAGTTAGGAGGATGTTTATGCGCTACAAGGTTTTTCGTTTTTCAGCTCTGCTTCTCACCGGCCTGCTGCTCTTTTCGGGATGTTCTTCGTCCGGGACTTCTCAAAACAATCCAAACGCAGCCAACAGCCAAACCGAAGCAGCTCCTGCCACTTCCCAAGCTCCTTCCCAGCCCGTAGAAAAGACTCTGACCTTGGAGGAGTTTGACGCCCTCTTGGCGGAGCAGCCCTTGGCCGTTACGCAAACCCGGTACGTCGTTCAGGACGAGCAATACAAATCTTTGTACCCGGATATGTTGCAGGCCACTTTGACTAACCACACGGATACCGATATCAAAAATGCGGTTGTCGCTTTTGTCGCCTGGGACGAAAACAATCTTCCCGTCAAAATCGAAGGCCAATTTGATTTTAGCGACGGGGACTACATCAAACAGGTACGCTACGACGGAATCAATCTGATTGCCGGAGGCACCGCCGGAGAAGATGGCGGGTATTCTTTGGGCGAGGACAATTCCATCAACCATTTTAAAGCCATTGCCGTCTCTTTTGAAACCTTCGAGGGCGATACTTGGAAAAATCCCTACTTTGACGATTTTTGTGACCTATACAAGGACACAAAATATGCGGAAGATATGACCTTGGATGTAAAAATTACGGACAGCAGCTTTGCTCCCACCCCTCGAGAAAACACTTCCACTGTAACCGCTTCCGATTTGGAGGCCCGTTTAAGCGAACAGCCCGTCACCATTATCCATACCAGCTATGTAGTACAGGATGAAACCTACAAAACCCTTTATCCGGATATGTTACAGGTTACTCTGCAAAACAACACCGAGGACGATATTCGGAACGTTGTCGTCGCTTTCGCGGCCTGGGACGAAAACAATCTTCCCGTCAAAATCGAAGGCCAATTTGATTTTGGCGACAGCTCTTATATCAAAAAGGCAGCTTATAATGACGTCAATCTGGCCGCCGGAGCTACCGCCGGGGAAAACAGTGGATTCTCCCTCAGCGAGCACTGCGGGATTAAAACGTTTAAGGCCATTGTCGTTTCCTACGAAACCTTTGACGGCAACACCTGGGAAAATCCCTGCTACGATGATTTCTGCACCTTATATGAGGAGAAAAAATTAAGCGAATAACAAAGGAGGTATTGTATGAAACGAAGTAAATTACTGTTGGCCGCCGCCATCCTGGGCACGCTCTATCTGCTCTATCTTGTCGCCTATTTTACCAGTGGGATTTTTTCTTCCGACGGAACCGAAGTCCTGGCTGCCGGATTGGCTACCGCCCTGGTTACGCCCCACATGGTTTGCGTCGGCATCGCCGCCGCATTCAACTGGATTGGCTGGGCTCTCAACGCCCGGTGGGCTGCGTTGGTCGCTGGGATTTTGTACGCCGTTTCCATTTTGTGTATGTTCCTCTATGCCCTCTTTGTGGTATTGCAAACCATTTTCTGCTTTGTGGCCTTTGCTAAAATGCCGAAAACCCCACCCCGGGCAGAATAAAGCTTTGGCCCGTTCCGCTTTTAAAAACAACTTCTCGCACGCAAAAGGAGCCTTCCCTTTCGGAAAGGCTCCTTCGTTTGTATTTGAGATAGTATCCGGCTTTTAGCACTTCTTGCCCTGAGCCAGACGTTCCTCCCGGCGGACAGCCCACAGCTTTTCGGCTTCGGGCTTCCAGTTGGCGGCATACCGGTCGCACTTGGCGCACAGATGCTCGGCGGATTCGGGAGATTGCAGGTCGGTGGAGTGAGCGCCGGCCTTTTCCACCATCTGCCGCAGCAGCTCGGGGTTCTCCAGCATGGGGCAGGGCCGCAGCATATTGTCGTTAAAGGGCTGCCCATCGTGGTACGCCATCATCATGGGAGAGCACAGTGCCTCCAGCAGAGTCTTTTCCCGGATGTTGGAATCGGAATAGTGGATGAACACGCAGGGGTCCACATCGCCGTTGGCGTTGATGTGCAGGTAGCGACGGCCACCGGCAATGCAGCCGCCCACATACTCGCCGTCATTCTGGAAGTCCATCATAAACAGAGGCTTGGTCTGCCGATAGTGGCGGATACGATGGAACATTTCCACACGCTGCTCAGGCGTCAGCATCAGCTCGGGCGTAGCGTCGTTGCCTACGGGCATGTAGTGGAAGTACCAGATAAAGAACACGCCCATCTCGATCAGCTTGTCGATAAACTCTTCGGAGGTGATGGACTCGAAGTTTACGCTGGTGTAGCAGGAGGAAATACCGAACAGCAGCTTTTTGCGATGCAGGATCTCGATGGCGTGGATAACCTTGTTGTAAACGCCTTCGCCCCGACGGCCGTCGGTAGCTTCCTCAAAGCCTTCCAGCGAGATAGCAGGCACGAAGTTCTTGACCCGCAGCATATTGTCGGCAAACTCTTCGTCAATCAGCGTAGCGTTGGTGAAGCACAGGAACACGCAGTCGTTGTGCTTCTCGCACAGGCGGATAATGTCGTTCTTTCTCACCAGAGGTTCGCCGCCGGTGTAGATGTACATGTAAATGCCCATTTCCTTACCTTGCTCGATCAGGTTGTCGATCTCGTCGAAGGTCAGGTTCAGCTTATTGCCGTACTCAGCCGCCCAGCAGCCGGTGCAGTGCAGGTTACAGGCAGAGGTGGGATCCAGCAGGATAGCCCAGGGCACGTTGCAGTTGTATTTGTTCCGGTACTCGTCCTGCTTTTTCCAGCCGACCAGAGCGGAGTTGATAAAGAAGTTGGTCACAACGGTCTTAAACACATCGGGGTCGATGTCCTCCAGCAGCCGGTGAACGAAAGGATAATAGGTGCTGTTGGGGTCCGAAATCACTTCCCGGATGGTTTTCCGCTGAGGCTCGAAGGTCCCCTTGGCAAACTTATCGGCCCAGTCCAAAATCTTTAACATATTTTTGTCGGGATCCTTATACAGATAGTTCATCAGCTGTTCCAGACCCAGTTTTTTCATCGTCGTTGCAAAATCCATGATACAATACCTCCAAACTAATTTTCCCGTCGGTTAATCCTCTGTCGTACACTCCTCTGCTGTCAAAGCTTCTTTCGCTTCCTTAACCGTATACATCACCACGCAATGCGTCATCGCCCCCTCGGCAATAAGCGCAATGCCCACAAAAATGTGGCTGGTCGCCACACTGGCCATCGGGCACAGGATAGCAAGTACCCCAAACACACCGGCTGCCAATGCTGCAATCAGAATCTTCCGCCATTCCGGCAAGCCAAAGGCTTTGGCGTCCTTGGCTGTCTGTATGGTCAAAAGACTATCCAACAAAACCAGGATACCTAATCCCGGTATCAAAAAGGGAATAATCTTATGCGAGGCACATAGCGTGATGCACCCCAGCGTTACCAGCAAGATTCCTTCTGCCAGGTCATGCTGAAAAGCCAGACAGTACAGATCTGCCGATAGATACCCAATGATCTTAAATATGCCGTACACGCACAGGATTACGCCCGCCGTCACACAGAGCACCAGCGGCGAAATATCCAACAGGAACATATACAGCACCCCGGCAATATAAAAGACCGTTGACATAAGCAGATACCCGTTTCGTGCAATCCGAACCCGTCCTGCTTTCTTCACGTCCCGCATTCACTTCCTTTCCCCAGATTTCAACTTATTCTATACACGATTTCTACAACTAACAATAGAAAAAACCCGTTCCGGCATCTAAAATTTGTGCATTTTCATCTTTTTGTCTAAACGTTCTGCCGGTTCCTGCCGTCTTTACTCCCCTCCCCAACTATGGTATGATACCGTTGTAAAAGCCCTTTGGCTTAAAATCAACAAGTCCCGGCTGCCCCGGCGACCGTTGCACAGTAAGCTGCGGCTCCCAAAGAGGGCCTGCGGCTATCCGCCAAAACCGACTAAGCCCTTGGATTGCCCGAAGCCATCCCAAACCCGGAGGTGCTTGTATGGCCAAAAACCCCAACCAAAAACTAAAGATTTTGTATGTTTTGCAATACTTGCAGCATAACTCCGACGAAGCCCACCCGGTTTCCATAAAGCAACTGATTGCCTACCTCCTAACGCAGGGGATTCCCGCCGAACGCAAAAGCCTCTACGACGATTTGGAGGCCCTACGGCTGTTTGGGCTGGATATTGTAACCACCAAAACTGGCGGCCAAACCGGTTACTATTTGGGGAGCCGGGACTTTGAGCTGCCGGAATTAAAGCTTTTGGTGGACAGCGTACAGGCCTCCAAGTTTATCACCCACAAAAAGACCCTATCCCTCATCCAAAAGCTGGAGGGGCTGACCAGCCGCTACGAGGCCCAGCAGCTAAACCGGCAGGTGTTTGTAAAAAACCGCATCAAAACCATGAACGAGTCCATTTATTATAACGTGGACCGCATCCACACGGCCATTGCCCAAAACCGGCAGCTGCGCTTCCGGTATTTCGATTACACCGTCACCAAGGAACGGCGCTTCCGCAAAAACAACGGCTTTTACATCGTCAGCCCGCTGGCTTTGACTTGGGACGACGAAAACTACTATCTGGTAGCCTATGATGCGGCCGCCGGAATACGGAAACACTACCGGGTCGATAAAATGACCGACCTGACCCCGCTGGAAACAGAGCGGGACGCCGCCTGCCCACCGCCGGATATGGCCGTGTACTCCCGCAAGGTATTTGGGATGTTCGGCGGCGAGGAAAAGCTGGTGCGGATGCGGTTTGAAAACCAGCTGGTCGGGGTGGCTTTGGACCGGCTGGGCCGGGACGTCACCTTGATTCCCGATGGAGACGACCATTTTACCGTGGCCGTCCCCGTGGCCGTCAGCCCCCAGTTTTTTGCCTGGGTTTGCGGGCTTGGCCCCCAAGCCCGTATCATCGGCCCGCCGGAGGTGGTAGAAAAAATGGCCCAGCATTTGGCTAGTGTGTTAGCCTTGTACCCCTCTACCGCCCCCTAGCCCCGCCTTCTGTCCGTTTTATGGGACACCTCCTCTGCTATCCTAAAAATAACCCACCGGAACCAATTTGTAAAGGAGGCTACCCTATGAACCCCATTGGCTTTGGAAAAGACGTTTGCCCCGAAAACAAAGAAAACGCCCGCCCGGCTTCTTTCCCCCCGGCCGAAGCCGTTTGTTCGGTGGTGCAGGTATACTTTCCCCACCGGCAGCAAGCCTGGGCCTATTATAACAATCGGTTCCCTTTAAAAAAGGGCGACCTTGTTTTTGTTGAAGGCAAGCTGGCCGGTTACCCGGGCCGGGTGACCTCTGTCAATACCAGCTTTAAAATCCGAATCTCCGACTACAAGCAGGTCATTGCTCGGGCCAACACCACCGTGTGGGGCTGCTTTTACAGCGCCGGGTTCCACTCGATTACCTTTGACCCCGCCGCCCTGCCCTATGAGCAATTCCGCAGCTGGGTGCTTCCGCCCCGTACCGAGGACGAAGAATACGCCGTCCAGTTTGGCAAGGAGGGCGTCCCGCTCCAGCATCTTTCCGACTTCGGTTTTTCTCCGGCAACCATCGACCGGGGCGGGGAATATTACTGTCAAAACCGGGTGCCGTACCTCTGTCTGGACGGCGACCGGGGCCGGGCTATTGTTGAGGGCAGCCGCCCCTACGAGGTGGAGTTTCGGTATCGGGACGGGCAGGTAAGCCAGCTCTTTTGCAGCGGCCCCTGTTACGCTCCCTGTAAGCATCAGGTTGCCGTTTTGCTCCAGCTCCAGGATACGTTAAAAGACATTCAAGCCCGCTATAGCAAAGAGTGGGACGCCTCCGGCTATTTTGCTGCGGTATTTACCCCCACCCTGTTTTCCATGGCCGTGGATGGCCAACCGCAAACGGTACTGGAGCTGAAGCCTCTCCGCTGATTCCAGCCATTCTATAAACCTATAAAGCCCTTGGCACTCCTTTGTTTTTCCGGAGCTCCAAGGGCTTTTGCGTGGTTGCGCCGCCTTTTTGGCCGGATGGGCAAAGGCTTCCGCTTTATTCCTCTCCAAAATACCGTTCCCAATTCTCCTGCAAGCGCATGGCAATGTGGAAGCCCAACAGCGGCGGCACCGCATTGCCGATAATCTTATACGCATCGGAGGCCGAAACCCCTCTTTGCTTCCGCTGTCGGGGCGTCACAAATTCGTAGTCGTCGGGGAAGGTTTGCAGCCGGGCGCACTCCCGCACCGTCAGCCGCCGTTCCGGCAGGCCCGCCGCCAGCTCGGCCGTGTGGGTCCCCCCATGCTCCGCACTCAGCCGCCGGTACTCGATGTTCCCGTGGTGCTCCGACCGGATGGTGGGCCCAATGCCCTCCAGCGGTACCTCCGTCTGTCCCTGACAATGCTTCCCCAAATATTTCGCCAACGAGTACCGCTTTTGGGAAAGGTCGGCGCTCTCCTCCGGCTCCAACAGCCCCGCCAGCGCCTGTCCTACCGTTACAAAGGGCAATCGCCCGTTCTCCGGCACAGCGCTGTGGGTCGGCATCGGGTAAGGGTCGTAATCCGGCAAAACGCTCTCCCCGGCAAAGGCGGCCCGGGCGGCGGGGGTAAGGGCGCTTTTTTTCAGCCCATAAAAAATCACCCGTTCCCGGCTTTGGGGCACGCCAAAATCCGCCGCCAGCAACACCCGGGCGGGGATTACCGCATAACCCCCGTCGCAAACCGTGGAAAAGTCATGCTCGATAATCTCTTTGGCGTCCGCCAGGTTTGTCAGCCCCTTTACGTTTTCGGCCACAAACACCTTAGGCTGCACCAAAGCAATCGCCTCCCGCATCCACATATACAGCTGGCCCCGGTTCTCCACCGAGGGCTCGTCGGCCATAGCCCCGCCGGTATGGCTTTTGGTGGATTGGAACCCCCGGCGCTTGCCCGCCACAGAAAAATCCTGACAGGGGAAGCCCCCGGTGACTACGTCGATGTTTTGCGGAAACACCGGCACCCCGTTTTCCCGCTGGAGCTTCACCAGGTCTACAATGCTATCCAAATAATACAGGGCTTCCGGCGTGCCCCGCTTCCCAAAATACCGGGTCCAGGCCGCTTTGGCGTCGGGCCGGATGTCGTTGGCAAACACCGTTTGGAACCGGGTGCGGGGGAGCTGTACCCAGCCGTTCCCCAGCGGCTTAACCGCCCAATCCGGGTGGAGCGCCGGGTTCAGCGAGGCTCGCCCCACTGCAAAGCCCCCCTCAAAACCCAAATCCATTCCCCCACAACCGGAAAACAGCGAAAGCACCCGCCGAACCGGTTGTTTTTTCTCCGGTTTTACGCCGGGCCGCTGCCGCTCCGGCTTCCGGGCGTTTCCGGGGAGCAGCCACACCCCGCTTTGCTTTTGCGCCCCGGGAATACGCCCCTGACTGCAATATAGTTGAATCCGCCGGCAGGACACCTGCCATTTTGCGGCAGCCTCCCCTACGCTCATAAAACTCTCCATGCAAAAACCTCCTGCTTCCATTCTATTCGTTTTGGCGAAAAAATGCAACAGGAGGGTTTTTTTTAAGGGTCCCCTACGATGTCTTGCAGCAGCTGCGCCGTTTCTTCTTCGTCCCAAGCCCCGCCGGAAACCTGCCCGGCCACCAGCTGCGCCCACTGGGCCACCCGTTCCGGCCCGGCTGCCGCCGGAGCCACACCCCAGTCCGCTTCCAGCCCTTCGGCTTCCGCTTCGGCCAGCTCCCGGAGCACCTCCTGCCGGTAAAGGTGCAAATTGGTAAAAATCCGGGGTAGGCGGGGATAGGTTTTTTCGGCCAATACCACATCGGCCCGGCCCCCGGCGGTAAACCGGTCCCGCAGGGAAGCGTCTACCACACTTTTTTCCGAAGCCAGCCAGCTCATGTACCGGTAAAACTTTGTCCGGCTGTTAGAAAAAATCTCGGGAAAATGGGCAAGCCCATACCCCAGCAGCGCCCGGCGCCGGGAGTCGGACAGGCTCCCCATCATCTGAATGGCGGCCGGAGTGCTTTCCGCCAGCCACCAAGCCCGCTGGCCCTGCCGCAAAAAGTAGTCGGTAATAGCCCGAATGGGGTGCTCCGACCGGTTCAGCTCGGCATAGCTCAGGTGCGATTGGTCAAAAAAGCTCTCCCCCTCCGGTACATCCAAATCAATGAGATACCGGGGGCTGTGGGTGACCATCACATTGGCTACGCTGGCCGCATAGTCCCGGGCCCGGAACAGGCTTTCGGCCCCTCGTACCTTGCCGAACACAATAACCGTTCGGAGCAGCCCTGGCACCCGGGTGGAGCCCTGTACGCTGTTGCCGTTGATGCGCCAGCCCTTTCCCGGGCCGGAGGAGCTTTTT
Organism: uncultured Eubacteriales bacterium; assembly: GCA_934552695.1. Classification (GTDB taxonomy): domain Bacteria; phylum Bacillota; class Clostridia; order Lachnospirales; family Anaerotignaceae; genus CAKTER01. The sequence continues at coordinate 906 of CAKTER010000050.1, read as the reverse complement.
ACCTCGATACCAAACCGGTTCCCCTCGGGGCCCTCCAAAACGAAATCGGGGAACCCGTGTCCGCCGGGGGTGTAGTCCACCCGGTCGGGAAGGCCCCGGGCCGCCAGCGCCTGCTCCACCGCCCGCTTCACACAGGGCTCGAAGGCTTCGCCGCTTTTGCGGTAGTTTTGAGGGTTCTGCCGGCAGTCCTCCTCCAGATTTGCCAAAACCGCTTCGATGAGGGTATGAAATTCCGCTTCCTGCATGGGCCCCCTCCTTTAACTTCTAACTATTATAGATGATTCTCTTCATCTATTCTCTTTCTTTAACGGGCACAATGAATCGACGACAACCGTCTATTCACCACTTAATTCTTTAAGCATTTTCCCCTCGGCGTTTTTCCACAGTGCATTACCATTCAATGACGCTCCGCCAACAAAACTTGCAGCCGCCGAAGGGCTATGGAAAAGCAAGTCCGTTTCCAGCATTCCTTCCTCATCCAGATACTCCGCATACCGAAGACGATCCTGTACCGCCCGTTTTGGACAACTTTTTACGACTTCCGGGTGAATTTTACTTCCTCGTAAAACAACAAACCCATCGCTCGTCCTTTTACCGGTCGCTCTGGCTTTACCATATTCAAAAAACAGAATGGGTTCGCCATCTTCAGTAGTTGCTACCGCAACAATCGGCTCGAAAACTCGATGGCCCAGCACCCCCATAATAATCTTGGCATAGTCAATAAACTCCTCCAGTTCACTCTCCGTTTCTTCCGTAATATTCCCCGGGTTAGGGTCATTTCCATTTCTCACCCGATAGCGCCCGGCCTGTATCGCCATGTTGTAAAAACGATTTTCAAGGTAACTGATTTCCGTTGGCCCAAAAGAATTATTCGTTGTCGTAAACAAAATAGCTTCTGTCCAGTAG